>SLAU01000245.1 GCA_007126675.1 Balneolaceae bacterium | reverse complement strand
GCATTCAGTGCATTGCGAATATCCCCTCCCGCATAATCGGAAAGATGATTTTTTGCCTCGTCGGTCAGATCAATTCTCATATAACCGAGTCCGCGCTCCTCATCTTCAAGCGATCGCTCAATCATTTCATCAACATTATCGGTGGTGAGCGGATGCAGCTCAAACAGCTGGCAGCGCGAAAGCAACGGGCTTACCAGAGAATAGAACGGGTTTTCGGTAGTTGCACCCACAAGCGTAATAATTCCCGATTCAAGATGAGGTAACAGTGCGTCCTGCTGTGCTTTATTCCAGCGGTGAATCTCATCCACAAACAGGATCGTTTTCTTTCCGGTGGCTTTCAGCTGATGTTCAGCCTTTGCAACAACTTTTCGCAGCTCTTTGATGCCATCCAAAACCGCATTGATCACTTCAAAGCGCGCATCAATCTCTCTTGAAATTACGTGCGCCAGCGTGGTTTTACCCGAACTGGGCGGACCATAAAATATCAGTGAGCCGATGACTCCGCTTTCTATCATTCTGCGCAGCATTTTGCCTTCACCCACAAGGTGCTCCTGACCCGTAAATTCATCCAGTGAATTGGGACGCATCCGTGTGGCTAACGGCTGATTTACGCTCTCCCCCACTCCGGCCGGTTTACTATCATCATTGAACAGATCCATTCTACATCGTTTAATTGAAACATTTTATTAAAGTAAGGTAGTTAAAATCGGTTAGGGAATCACCGCTGAATGAAGGGGAAATCATCGGGTTTTCGAATAACAATAAAATTCAGGGTAAGCATAATCAGCTCTTGCATATTCCGAAATTTTCACTTTATTGATAGTATACATTAATCAAATTTTGGGAGCTACCATGAAAGTACAGGACATCTTAAATCAAAAAGGCTCAACAGTTTACTCAATCACCCCGGATGCCACCGTTTATGATGCAGTATCAAAAATGTCGAAGCTCGAAGTAGGTGCACTTTTGGTGATGGAAGGAGATTCTCTGGTGGGTATTATATCTGAAAGAGATTATCGGGATAAAGTGATTTTAAAAGGACGCACATCAAGGGATACAAAAGTTATTGAGATAATGACGAAAGATTTAATTACGGTGACACCTGATGACAAGGTAAAACTATGTATGCAGCATATGAAAGATAAAAAAATACGTCATCTCCCCGTACTTGAAGGAAATAAAGTTGCCGGTGTTATCTCGATAGGTGATATGGTGAAAGCAATTATTGACTCACAAAAGAACGAAATTGAATCGATGCGGGAGTATATCTCATCCGGCGGCAATTATCCTTCATGAACAAGCTGTTGTTATTCAATGATTTATGTTTTCTTATTTGCGTAGTTAAATTTTAGTTTAACATTAAATTTGTTAATTTCCTGAAGAAGTATTGTACTAAACAATAATCAAAACAAGGAATACTATGGATGCTCTATTAAATAAAGGAGGGAGATATCTATTCGCAATTCCCTTCGCAATTTTCGGATTATTTCATTTTATGGGTGCCGAAGACATGGCAGGTATGGCACCTTTACCCGGTGCTATTTTCTGGGTGTACCTTACAGGCGTGGCACTGCTTGCTGCAGCTGTGAGTTTTATAATTGAGAAAAAAGTGCGGCTTGCAGGTCTACTACTGGGGATTATGCTTATAATTTTCGTTCTGACAATTCATCTGCCTGCCGTGATGGGAGAAGCCGGACAGGATGCGATGCCAAATGTACTTAAAGATCTTGCACTTGCAGGAGGGGCATGGTTTATCGCTTCCACTTATAAAGATGAGAATGCAGCTGCACCGGCATCAGATGGCTAACATCTAAAAACTCAACTCTCTTTTGCCACGGATGGCACAGATGAATTTTCAAAAATCACTTCTCTCTGTGAACTCCGTGTTATCCGTGGCAAAAAAAACTCCATAGACAAAATTCCGCCACTAAAGCACGAAAACACTAAATGATGGAAAACTCAATATTAACACCGATTACCCACATCCTTCTTTCGTGTTTTTGTGATTTCGTGGCGAAAAATCTGTGTTATCCGTGGCTAAAAAAGCTTTTATAAAGGCAGGTTATCGTGCTTTTTCCTGGGAACGGAATCCACTTTACTCTGGCAAATCTCAAACGCACGGATCAGTTTTTCACGTGTTTCGGATGGCAATATCACATCATCAATAAAACCGCGGGCAGCAGCTTTGTATGGATGGGCAAATTCTTCACTGTATTGATCTTCCAGTTCTTTTTGCCTGGCTTCGGGATTATCAGCCTTCGCAATTTCACGGCGGAAAATGATTTCCACTGCGCCTTTCGTACCCATTACTGCAATTTCGGCTGATGGCCATGCTACGTTATAATCAGCACGGATATGCTTTGAATTCATCACATCATAAGCACCGCCATACGCTTTGCGTGTAATAACCGTCATTTTAGGTACAGTAGCCTCACAAAATGCATACAACAGCTTCGCCCCGTGCTTGATGATTCCACCCCACTCCTGGTCCGTACCGGGCAAAAAACCGGGCACATCCTCAAATACCACCAACGGAATATTAAACGCATCACAAAAACGCACAAAACGTGCACCTTTTATCGAAGCATCAATATCGAGTACGCCGGCCAGTGACAGCGGCTGATTGGCAACAATACCAACCGAGCGTCCATCAAGCCTTGCAAAACCAACTACAATGTTATCCGCATAAAGTTCATGCACTTCGTAAAATGAATCCTTGTCCATCACTCCTTCAATGACATCCTTAATGTCGTACGGCTTGTTAGGATTTTCAGGTACTATCGAATCCAGTTTTGAAGCTTTGGCAGAATCGGGTTTCACCGATTTTACTGATGGAGCTTTTTCTTCACAATTTTGGGGAAGATAGGTAATCAGATTTCGGATCTGCTGAAGGCATACGGCGTCATTCTCGGCGGCAAAATGTGCCACACCCGATTTGGTTCCATGTGCAGTTGCTCCTCCAAGATCTTCGGAGGTTACCTCTTCGTGCGTAACCGTTTTTACAACGTTGGGCCCGGTCACAAACATATAACTGGTATTTTTTACCATATATACAAAATCGGTCAGAGCAGGGCTATAAACAGCTCCTCCCGCACAGGGCCCCATTACAGCAGAAATTTGTGGTACTACTCCAGAAGCCATAGAATTTCTCCAGAACACTTCGGCATAGCCTCCCAATGAGCTTACACCCTCCTGTATACGCGCTCCGCCCGAATCATTCAGGCCGATGATCGGCACACCGTTTTTCATGGCCAGATCCATGATTTTGCAGATCTTTTCAGCGTGTGTTTCAGAAAGCGATCCACCAAAAACGGTAAAATCCTGGCTGAAAACATAAACAGGCCGGCCTTCAACTTTTCCAAATCCGGTTACAACACCATCACCTAAAAACTGTTGCTTTCCAAGGCCAAAAGCCGAACTCCGGTGAGTTACAAAAGCGTCAATTTCCTCAAAACTTCCGGGGTCGAGAAGCAGATCCAGCCTTTCTCTGGCCGTCAGTTTTCCTTTTTCGTGCTGTTTTTCAATTCGTTGTTCTCCGCCGCCCAGCTTAGCTTGCTCACGAAGATTTTTTAGCCGTTCCGTTTTTTCGTTTTCACCCATTAATAAACAGTTATTTGAATTCTTTAAAGTATGTATGTAAGCGATCAGTGAAATCTACGGCAATTTCGTCGTACATATCTATTGAATTCCTGGTAAAAATCTCTTTTTCGATATACTTAGATGCGGATACCCAGTTTTTGCATCCTGCCAGGCCGTCCAATGCTTTTTCGTATTTGGATTCGCTGCCATTGAATATCACTTCAATAAGTTTACTTTTCTCATCCTCAAGCCAGGTTTCCAGCTTCTCTTTCGTAATACTGCGAGTTTCAGAATCTGATTCAGTAGCAATCTCGTTATCCTCATCTTTGTTTAATGCGGATTCCTGTTCTGCAAAAAATTCTTTTTGCTGCTCCAGAAAAGCTTTCCACATGGGTGAGTCTTCATCAGAATCTTTATCAGAATCTTCATCAATGATGAAAGTAAAGTCTTCGTCCTCACCATCAGGAATTTCTTGTTCTTTTAGCAGTGATTCCGAAAGATCTCCAAACTTTACTTTCTTTTTACCCTCGTCCTCATCTTCATCTATTTCCTGGCCGGTATCGAGCATAAACTTTGAGTGAAGTGTTGAATCCTCTTCATCTGCCTCTTCTTCTGGTGTTATAAATTTTCGGCGTTTATGGAAGTTCGCAATAATTGAATCTTCGATCTCATCCGAGTCTATATCTGATTTAACAGGACCCTGAGCCTGATTTTTTGTTTCCTCATTTGCTTCAGAAAATGTTGGAGGTTCGGGGATTTTTATATTGCCAAGGTCAGGCAGTTCTGCCGGTTTTTCAAAATCTGATTTGTAAGTGTCAGTATCAGTTGTATTAACAGTATCCTTCTTTTCTGCTCTGTCGTTTGGTTTATCTTCAGATTTAACTTCAGGCTTGCCTTCAGATTTACCTTGAGGTTCACTGTCTGTCTCAGGCTCAAATCCGGGTGTGAATTTTGGCTTATCTTCAGTTTCAACAACTGACTTTTTTGAAGGCATCTGCGATGCTGGTGCATCAAAAAGTGAAACTGAATCTTCCTCATCATCAAGATTCAATAAATACGGAGCTGATAAAACTTCAATAAACTCCGTTTTTGTGAGAGATGTGTTCATCATGTCAAATTTCCGGGAAACTCTGAGCATACCTTTTTCCTCATAGAATATGCGGAACAGGTTTGTATCAACTGAAGAGTCGAAAAGCTTGAAAAGAGGTTCCAGTAATTGTGCCCAGTTTAAAGCATTATAGTTAGATACCAGCCGCTGATCGATTCGTTCAATTACAGTTTCACACTCGAGTCGTACAATTTTGTTTTTTCTTTTCTTCTCCATGTAACGATTCAGTGTGTCCACAAGATGGGTATTAACCGTAACCATCTCAGAGCGTTTCTTCAGAGTTTTTTTGTCCAGTTCATCATCATCCATGAAAAGCAGCATTGGAATGGTAGTGCGCGGCCTGGTTAACAGATCAAGAATATCTGAAACAGCTGTTTCGAAAACTGACTTAGCTTCGGAGGCGGGCATTCGCATTTCTTCAACAATAGCCTCAATAAATTGCTCCCAATGATCCATTACCTGATCCGTTTTCATCTCAGCCCAGTCAGATTCGGGAGGCACAATCGACTCTCTCAGTTTCTTATTCATTTCGATCTCAACCCGTTTTACAACAAATTCGTAAACGCCGTTTGAGCGAAGATCTTCAGGGGTGTAATAATCCTTTCCCTTGGGTAATTTCTCTAAAATATGTTCGGTAACTTGATCGACGAGCTTTTCCATTTCAAAAAATGTTTAATTGCAAATGTGTAATAACTTCCTAAAAGAAAATATCTGATATTTTTAGAACAATAAACTAAAAAAATCTCTTATGTTATTGTCTAAGATAGCCTTCAATTTACATTAAATTGACTAATTATTATAACAAATCAATGAAATGATTCATTTACGGGTTTCAAATCTGAATAAAACTTTTGGCAAACAATCGGTTATTCAGAATCTGAGTTTCACTTTCCAAAATAATGTTTTAGGTATTGCGGGGGCAAATGGTTCCGGAAAATCCACACTTTTAAAGTTGTTAACCGGTTTATTGAAACCCACTTCCGGTGAAATAACATGGAAAATTAGTGATAAATTGTACAAAGCCAATCAGGTAAAAAAAGAGCTTGGATTTTCTGCACCTTCCATTCAGCTATACGACGAACTTACCTCTGCCGAAAATCTGAAGTTTCTCCAAAGTTTACACCAAAACGGGAAGCCTGACAGAGAAAGTATTCCTGCACTTTTGCAACTGTTTGAAGCTGATCATCTTGCAGACAAATATTACGGAGAATTATCCACAGGCCAGCAACAGCGAATTAAACTGGCTTCAGCATGTATTAACAATCCCTCTGTAATTTGCCTGGATGAACCGGGAACCAATCTTGATACTGCCGGAATTGAAATGCTTACAAATTTCATTGATCAGTCAAAGCGCAGCGGAAAGATGATCCTGCTGGCTTCGAACCAGGAACAGGAATTGCGTTTATGCGAAGAAGTTCTGAATCTGAGTAATTAACAACGAACATTTATTCATCACAAAAACTGAATTAATACTTCATGTACACAGAAAACGATCGGTTACTTGCAAAACAATTATTGACACACAGTACTGAGCTTAAAAAAGATGAACACATATTTCTGCAGTGTATCGGCCTGAATGGGATTGGCCTGATACAGGCACTCGTTGAACAGGTTCGTGATCTTGGTGCTCATCCGCACGTAAAAATCGAAGACCCCGAAATAAACCGGATTCTCCTCGAAAAAGGCGATGAAGAGTTTTGGAAGCGTCAGACTGAAAAAGATCAGCTCCCTTTAATGAAGCAGATGGATGCATTTATCGGGATTCGGGGTGCGGAAAATATATATGAAAATTCAGCTGTTTCGAAAGAGGCAAATAAAGCCTATTCAGATCATTTTCTAAAACCGGTTCATTTTGATGAAAGGGTGAATCATACAAAGTGGACGGTGATGAGATATCCGTCACCCGCATTTGCAATGAATGCAAAAATGCCGACCGAAAAATTTCGGGAATTTTACTACAAAGCCTGTCTTTTTGACTATGGAAAACTGGCTGAGGCTATGAAACCGCTTGAGGAAATGCTCAGAAATACGGATATGATCCGGCTTAAAGGTGAAGGCACTGATATTGAGTTTTCAGTTAAGGGCCAAAACTGGATTCCATGCTTTGGAAAACGAAATATACCTGACGGTGAATTATTCAGCTCTCCG
>SLAU01000340.1 GCA_007126675.1 Balneolaceae bacterium | reverse complement strand
GTTACTTTTACAGATTGAGCATCTATGAGTTAAAATCACTAAAAGGGATTCCAGGTTTTCAGGAAGAAATTTTAAACTGATAAAATTAGAGGTGAGGGGTTTTATCCATATAACGTTCTCTGACGTAATGCTGCGCTTTACCTCGCTTTTATCACCACCTTTTCACGAGCCGGCAACTGTTTGTTCCTTTTTAAAACAACAAAGTTTAATGCTGTAAATCTATCCAAAATTATTCTTTCAAATAAAATATTAGGTGTTCAGCTCAGAAAGTCAGGATAAAACACAGGCACAATGGATGAGAAGTTACTTTAAGTGCGCTGCTAATTAGAATGTTTAACAAAGGAGAAGGTAAGAGAAGAATAAAACGGAGATAACACTTTTAGAGTGCAGATGAAAAAGTATTTCTAAAAGTGTTATCTCTGTTATGGATTAGGGTCAGCTTGTTGACAGTGCCTTCAGATAGCTTTGAGCTACGCGGCTGTAAGCACCATTTATTTCATAAGCTCTTTCAAGTGCATCTTTGGCTTCATCAATCTTATTTAACTGGAAGTAGGAATTACCCAGATACCAATAAGCTCTTTCTCTCAGAAGCTGATCATTTGAGTTGGTTTGAAGCGCAGACTCAAACCTGTTTATTGCATCCAGATACATCCCGTTATTGTACAAGATTGATCCGGCTGTGATCAGTAGTTCTGAAATTTGATCATCAGATGTTGCGATGGCAATTTCTGCATCAACTATTCGCAACGCTTCTTCAACATTGCCCTGGTTCGCCGCAGTTATTACCTGGCGTATCATGTCAGGCCCTTCCATTTCAGCTGCAGCTCCTTCAGCTGATCGGTAGTAATCAAGCTCGATTGTTGAGATTGGCTGAACAGTATCAGGGCTTTGAACTGTTAAGTTAAATACAACAATAGAGCCAACTAATAGTAAAACTGCTGCTACAGCAGACATCCATTTTTGGGTAGGAGTAAATTGAAGTGTGCGGAAAGAATCTTTTTCCTCTTCTGCAAGTTTTTTCAGGTTTGCAACACTCTTCATATAATCCAGGTAATAATCATCCTGAATAAGCTCAACCCAAAGTTCATCAATTTCTTTGGGTGACAGCTTTCCATCCAGATAATCATCAATTTTGGTTTCTAAATCATTTCGAATATTACTCTCAATCATCGTAGTATAGTTAGTATTATTGATTCAATTATTTGAATCTTTACAGTTGCCAAACTTTCTGTAGGGATTAAAATAATGTTTACATAAAAGAGTGTTTTTCACACCTTCTGTTACGTTAAAAAATCCTAACGTTTACCCTTTTAAACGCAAAACCTGTTTAACCCTATAGATTGCCAAATCATGTAAGTGGAATGTACAATTTTTGGATAACTTTTTTAACTGAATAATTAAGAAACTATTTTCAGTCGTTCTGTTATGTTGTGGTAACAGGTTAGGATAGATATCAGACTAACACTACTTTTTCGATACTAAAGCAAAATGAAATATATACTATCACTCTTTTTAATATGCTTACTGCTCTTCATAAGCTATTCCTTTTCTCCTGCTGAAAATAATGACTTGGATCTCGACAAGATGATTGGCCAGATGGTTATGGTTGGGTTTCGGGGATTTGATATTGCAGAATCAGATCACATTAAGCGAGACATTCAGGATCATAAAATAGGCGGTGTAATTTTGTTTGACTACGATGTGCCTGAATCGATCCCTGAGCGGAATATTAAAAATCCGGACCAGGTGCAAAACCTTATCGCTGAGTTACAGGACATTTCAGATAATCCGTTATTTATTGCTGTTGATCAGGAAGGCGGAAGAGTTACCCGCTTGAAAGTACAACACGGATTTCCTGAAACCGTAAGTGCGGATTATCTTGGAAAAATCAATCATCCGGATACAACTAAAAAACATGCAGATATTACTGCCGGTGTTCTGAATGAAATGGGCTTTAATGTTAACTTCGCTCCCGTTGTTGATTTAAACATTAATCCTGAAAATCCAATCATCGGAAAACTGGGACGAAGCTTTGGTGCAGAACCTGATCTTGTAAATGTACATGCCGAAGCTGTAATTCAATCACATGTAAGGCATAATGTGCTGCCTGTAGTAAAACATTTTCCAGGCCACGGAAGCGCATGGAATGACACACACGTAGGCATGGCCGATGTTACAGATACTTGGATTGCTGCTGAGCTTGACCCCTATCGTTACTTGCTTCACCACCATCCGGATATTGGCGTAATGACGGCACATGTGTTCAATAGCAATTTGGATGCAGATCATCCGGCCACTCTTTCAAACCACATTCAGTTCAACATTTTGCGCGGTACACTAGGGTTTAAAGGAGTTCTTTTTTCTGATGATATGCAGATGGACGCTATTCGCTCTTACTATGGACTTGAAACTGCAGTAAAAAAAGCGATCAATGCAGGAGTTGACGTTTTAGTATTTGCAAACAATTCTGTTTATGATCCTGATATTGCCCCTAAAGTCATTTCTGCAATCAAAGCTTTTGTTGAAAGCGGAGATATTTCTGAAGAAAGAATTAAAGAAGCATATAACAGAATTATAGAAACCAAAAAGCGATTAGAACTGCCATAAATACAAAAATCTGCACGGCTCAATAAACTTAACCTGACTTTAATGAAAAGATTACGAAAAGACATCCCCAGGGCTTCTAAAAAAGAAATCTTTGGCTGGGGTATGTTCGATTTCGCAAACCAGTCCTATACCCTGCTTATCATCACCGTAATTTTCCCGGTATTATTTACAACGGTGATTGTCGGAGATGCTGAAAATGAATACCGGCTTGGCAATCTTTTGTGGAGTGTTGCACTATCAATAAGTTACTTCCTCGTGGTTCTATCGGGACCAGTAATGGGTGCCATTATGGATTACTCTGCAATGAAGAAGCGTTTTTTGTTTTACAGTTACTGCTTAACCATTGTAAGTACCGCTTTGCTTTATTTCGTTGAGCCCGGAATGGTAGTTCTTGGTGTGGTACTAATGGTTATATCAAATTTTGCCTATGCAATTGGTGAAAGTTTTATCGCTTCATTTTTGCCAAGCCTTGGCCCTCCAAGTGATCTTGGAAAAATTTCGGGCTTCGGGTGGGCTCTGGGTTATGTGGGGGGGCTTGTATCTGCCGGTTTTGTAATTGTCTATCTGGGAGACGCAACTGCTGAAAACTTTGACAGAATACGCTGGGTGGGGCCATTCGCCGCACTCTTTTTTATGCTTGCAGCTATACCCACATTTGTTTGGGTTAAAGAACCCGGTAAACGTAAAGTATTACCTAAAGGTGAGAACTTTGTGTCTATGGGATTCACCCGAATGGGACGCACAATTAACGATGTGAAGAAGTTTTGGGACCTGGCAGTTTTTCTCATTTCAGTGTTTTTTGCAATGGCTGCAATCTACATCGTAATATCTTTTGCTTTCATTTACGGAGACCAGGTTGTTAGATGGGATGAAGAGGTCAGAGTCCTGATGTTTGTGATAGTACAGGTTACTGCAGCCATCGGTGCATTTTCGTTTGGTTTTATACAGGATAAAATCGGAGCTAAATTAACGTATAACATTACCCTTTCTCTTTGGTTTTTGGGTGTGCTTGGAATTTGGGCTGTTACTGATATTACCGACTGGTTCAACATGCAGTTCGGCACTGAAATTGAAGCTCAGTATATGTTCTTGTATATCGGTGTAATTGCCGGACTTAGCCTTGGGTCAAGCCAGTCTGCCAGCCGTGCTCTTGTAGGCCTGTTTTCACCAGAGCAGAAGTCTGCAGAATTCTTCGGATTCTGGGGTTTATCAAACAAACTGGCAGGATTTTTTGGTATTATTGGAATTGGATTATTGCAAACACAATTTGGGCTTCAAAGGTCAGTACTGTTCTGCGCTTTCCTATTCCTGATCGCGATAATTATCTGCCTTTTTGTAAATGAACGCAGAGGGGAAAATGCTGCTGATAATTTTGAAGAAATGCCTCTGGAATAAACCAATATTCACGCATTCAAATCAGCTGAATTAATCGGTAAAAAAATTACACAAAAAAAAGAGTGCATTTAGTTCACATTATGTTAAATTAACGCAGTTTAAATACAGGTAAGATTTTATCTGTCAAAGAAAAAGGGTGGTAAATAATCACTTGAATTAATGATAACCTATAGTTGGAGAAACTTATGAGTAGAATTGACGAAGTCAAAAATCTGATGTCAGAACTTGAAGTGGAAATGGAAAAGTTCTACAATAAAGGCAACAAAGCAGCAGGAACAAGAGCAAGAAAGCACCTGCAGGATCTGAAGAAATTGTCACAGGAAATCCGCCTTGAAATTCAGGACATCAAAAACAAAAGCTAATAACAGTAATTAGCTATTATATTTTAAGCCATCCCAATTGCTCGTTGTGGATGGCTTTTTTTTGCCTTTAAATATTTCAGGGAACGTATATAGCAGTTTTTAATGTATTAGTATGTACACATTAACAAGTCAAATCTGCTTTGGAAAATTTACTTCTGCTATTATCAGCCATAATTATCTCACTTTTAGCTGCATATGGATATTATCTTACGCTAATCGAAAAAGATGAAATCTTTGAAAAGAAGAAAGAGAGCAAAACGCGCTACAGAACAAATGAAGAGTTTGTGAATTATTGATGATCTGTTGAAATTGTTTGCTCTGAATTAGTTTAAAGTTAATTTTCTTACTAAAAGTTAGCAGTATATGAGTAAACCTTTATTTCACAAGCTTCCTCCCCGGGCTATTAGAATCTGGCAATGGAGTAATTCAATTGGTAATCTTTTCCTCTTTGGACTGCCTGCACTTTATTACCTTTTCTTTCAGGATAGTGTGAACCAGGTTTTTCTAATCAGCTTAATAGTAATTATTTCCATTATTTATCTTCTCTATCTTCTTTGGATACCTTTCCTGCAGTGGAAGAAATGGAGATATTCTGTTGATGAGAATGAAATCCATTTAAAACGAGGAGTTATCATTAAACGAGAGACTTTAATCCCACTTAACAGAGTTCAACATGTTGATACCCGGCAGGGCCCGCTGCTGCAATGGTATAATTTGTCTACCGTTTCAATTTCAACTGCAGCAACAACTCACGAAATTCCCAATTTAGATTCTGAAATAGCTTTACGTGTAAGAAGTACAATATCAACCAATGCACGCCTTGCAAAAGAAGATGTATGAGTTTCAGCGACAACATCCAATTGCGTCCGTCAGTAAAACTCTGCGAGAAATCAGACGGAACATCATTTCAATACTTGTTACACTTTTTGTGGGTGCAAGCAGTGAGGCCATTCCCTTTCACCTTTTGATTTATATTGGAATTCCGCTGATTTTTGTTATCGGAGTTGTGGCATGGTGGCGTTTTCAGTATAAAATTGAGGACGGAGAACTTCATATACGCAGTGGAATTTTTGTCCGCAAAAATCTTTATTTAACAAGAGACCGGGTTCAGGTAATTGATATCTCATCAGGAGTGTTGCAGAGATTATTCGGGCTGGTAAAAGTTGATATTCAAACAGCCGGTTCAACATCCCGGGATGCATCTATCGAAGCCGTAACTGCTGAGAAAGCAGATCTCATCAATCGGCTGCTCAGAAATGGCGCCCAACAGAAATCTGCCGATGAAGAAGCTGAAAATGTTGAATCTGAAAAATCAAAAGTGTACAGTTTGCCGGGAAAACATCTGCTGATTGCAGCCACTACGTCCGGTCGGTTTGGTATTATACTATCGGTGATGGGTACAATCTTTTCTCAGATTGAGCCGGTTATCCGCGAGTCAGAAATCTTTGATTACCTTTTCTCGATGCTCCCTTCTCAAACCGACGGGATAATGATAGCAAGTATTATCCTTATCGTGATAGTAGCTGCATGGATTTTTTCCTTTTTCAGCACTCTGTTAATGTACGGCGATTTCAGTGTTGAAGTGAAAAAAGAAGAGATTGTAATTATGAGGGGAATTTTTGAAAAGAAAAGAATTACGGTTCCCTATAATCGAATACAGGCGATATATGTAAACGAAGGCTTGGTTCGTCAGCCTCTCGGTTATGCATCGGTCCATCTCGAAAGTGCAGGTTACGGAGATGATAAAGGTACAGGCTCACTCATGTTGTTCCCGTTAATACCCAGAAAAAAAGTTGAAAAACTGATTAAAGAAATCGTGCCACAACACGATGTGAAAATCGATGGATATACTCCGCCCTTTAAGACATTGCGCCGATACATTTTCCGGGCTGCATTTATTATCCTGCTCATTACCGGGCTGGTTTACTATTTCTTGTATAATGCTGCGTGGATATGGATATTCCCTGCACTTTCTATCTTTTGGGGCTGGCTTAAATATAAAGATGCCGGTATTGGCTGGGACCGTGACAATATAATTTTGCGAAGCAGAACATTATCAAAAACTACCGCGATAATAAAAAGAAACAGAATTCAGGATATTTCAATTAATCAAAGTCCTATTCAGAGATACAGAAATCTTTGCACTATACAGGTTTATGTTGCTTCGGGTGATCACGGCAAATCATTTTCCGTAAAAGACCTGGATTATGATGACGTTCAAATGCTTTACGTAGATTTGCAAAAAAGGAAAGAAAAAGAAACAGAACGGGAATTAACAATACCGCAGAGAAAAGCAGAGACAACTCTTCCGGGCTGGAAGGTAAATGTTGCGTAATAGTGATCTATAGATAAATTATAGTAGTATTGTATCAGGCGGCAAATAAGTCAGAATTATGCATGGCCATCTTGAGCTCGGCAATATTTACAGGCTTCAGCATGTAAAATGAATTTGGAACCCCAGCGGCTTGTTTGCG
>SLAU01000289.1 GCA_007126675.1 Balneolaceae bacterium | reverse complement strand
CTGACAGACCCGCCTGCCATCAGTCGGACAGGTCCGGTGGGTGCTGTCAGGTTGTTAGACCTGTCAGCATTCGCGGTGCTTTTCCGCGTTTCTGACAGCGTCGGGATTTCTGCTAATCAACGTGTTTTCTTGCAAATTCCCATTGCATAAAGCTACTACTCACAACGCTCGCCATAAGTCGGTGCCAGTCCTCAGTAGCACAACTGCGTATAAAACTTCGTAGTGTAAATTTTAACGCAGGAGAACTGTCAGGTTGTTTGAGGCTTATCACATTAAAATTATTTGATTTACCGACTCTGAAAAACTACTTTCAGAGAAATAAGAAAAAAGTTGAATAGTTATGAGAGGATGGATTTTATTTACAGTTCTGATTTTAATAGCAGCCCCAACCGCCCAGATATCGGCACAAACAAACGATAAGCTGCCGGAAATTACAACAGCAGATGAGGCGGCAGAATGGCTGAAACAGCTTTACTCGCATCGTGATTTTAAACTTGGAGTCATAGAGGGAGAACGGCTGGCTGAAGAATTCAGTGGTGATGTAGAAATAGATGCTCTGAGAATTGTGAATATGGCCAGGGCAGGCATGCTGAAGGAAGCCCAGGCTGATGCAAAAAGTTTATATGATCGATATCCGGATCATCCCTGGGTGTTATATGCAAAAGCAGTGACTCTCCGCTGGGATGAAGAACGGCGAGTTGAAGCGCTTAAATACATCGAGAAAGGATTGGAAATTGCTCCGGAAATGACTGATCTACACACACTGCACATTGCCTGGCTGAATGCAATGGATAAAAAGAATGAAGCTCTGGAAGCTGCCTTACAGTCTGTTGATATTGCAGAAAATCCTGTGGAAGTAATGCAAATGAAAAGTTTTATGATGTACCAGCTGGTTACTGAAAGAGATGATATTACTCTGGAAGATACTTTTGACAGCTATAAAATGATTCGTGAGCTTGAACCTGATAATTTTTCCGCGCATTACTTTGCAGGAAGTTATTATATCAGTTCGGGACAAGTTGAAAAAGGGTTGGAATTGCAAAGGAGAGCCGCTGAAATCTCTACAGCTCCCCGGGTGAGCAGCCGATATTGGACGTCACTTATAAGGCTTGGCGGATATTCACAGGAAGAGAACCTGGAAATAATTCGTGAAACCGCTGAGTCGCTGAAACAGCGCCGTCCTGAAACACCTGAATTGTTGATGAGTATAGCCTCGGCACATGACATGAATGACATGACTGAAAAAAGAAACAATTATTTCAGCATGATTGAAGAAAAATACTATGATTCGCCTGAAATGGAATGGGTTTTGATTTACAGGTCAAGAGATTTTAGGAGTGAACATTCAGATGCAATGCAGGCAGGTGACCAGGAAATCATTGACGAGTACAGACAAATGCTCTGGAGTTTATTTGAAAGGCCGGAAATTCATAATACACATCTCAAGGGCGGTGTTTATCTTGATTTATTCAGATCATACCAAAATGACGAATATGTTAATACCAACACGCTGAGCATTTTGCTTGAAGGTATGGTGGAATATAATACTGCGAATCCACACATTGTATTCGGAGAAGCACCTGTCACTTATGTCGAAAAAGGAGGAGATGTGAACCAGGCACTTGAACTGGCTAACCGTGGTTTTGATGCAATGAGGCGATCGGTTGAACAAAGAAACCAGTTCATGCCTTTCAGCAGTGATGAGGAGTTTGAACGGGAGATTGACAGGTCGAATGCGATTATTCACAGTGCTATCGGCCGGATCCATTATCTTGATGGTGATTTGGAAAAAGCGGAAAAGTACCTGGTTAAATCAAACGAGCTGTCACCAGGGAATAGGTCAAATCTTTACAGGCTTGGCCGGCTTTATGAAGCACTGGAGCAGCCTGAAAATGCGGAATCGTACTATGTAATGGGTGTGGGTACTACGGGAATGGGCGATAACCCGAATGAGGATGCACTGAAGGAACTGTATGAAAAAACACGCGGCTCGCTCGATGGGTATGATGATTATCTTGAACGAGTTCTTGCTGATGACCGTGAAACCCGCCGTGAACGCATCCTGGCCGACAGGCATGAAAATCCGGAAACACCCCCGGATTTTGAACTCAATGATATTGAGGGTAACAGTGTCAGTTCAGAGATTATGGACGGAAAGGTTGTGGCGATCAATTTCTGGGGTAAATGGTGTGGCCCATGCGTGGCCGAAATGCCCGATATACAGGAGCTGTATGAAAAGTACAGTGAAGATGAAGACGTGCTGATTCTTACCATAAACAATGACAACAACCTGAATGACCTGATTGAATGGATGGATGAGCATGAGTACACCTTTCCCACATTGCGTGATGATGGATATAATACAAAAGCAGGTGTGGGGGTATATCCAACCACCTGGTTTCTTGACCGAAACGGCAGCATAATCTACACCCAACTTGGCTACACCAGCGAACTGGTGGATGAATTCAGCTGGAGAATTGAGGAATTGAGGTGACAAGTAAAGCCTGACAGCCGCAGGTGCAGCTTTAGCGGTACATTCGCGGCGCTTTTCCGGGTTCTGACAGCGTCGGGATTTCTGCTGATCAACGTGTTTTGTTGCAAATTCCCATTGCATAAAGCTCTTACTCACAACGCCCGCCACCAGTCGGACAGATCAGCAGGTGCCTGACCTAAGTAGTTTTAACGCAGCAGGGCTGTCAGATTATTTGTTTTTACTCATAACACGTTTAAGCCATGTAACTTCAAGGAGGTTCTGACGTATTGAATCACTGAATACGAACAAAATCTTCTGCTGATTATGATTGAGTATTTAAAAAGACATGCGACAATAGTTTTATTGATGGCTGCGCTTTTGATTCTTACACCCATTTTGACGGTTATAACAAGAGAATTAGCACTGCCTTTTGATCCGGTTCTGATACTATGGTCGGTGATATTTTTTCTTTTCGCACTTAAAAAGTTTGAATCAGCCACTTCGGGATTCATACTTGCAGGACCGTTATTTATAGCAGCCTTGCTGCCAATGCTGGGAGCAGAAGGGATCCGTGACAACCCGAACAATCAGAATTTACTGGATGTAAATTATTACTACATAACCGCCGCTTATCTTATTGCCGCCTTAACATTTTATTCAAATCAAAAGCGCAAACCCTGATGTAGTAATCCGGATTTTTTTCCACCATTAGTTCCCGCGGTATTATGACTCTGGCCCTTTTTGCATTTTCATATCGACCGACCAATATCCTGATCCGTTGATTAACAAAAACACACCTCCAAGAAAAAGGGCGAAGTCAATTCTGGATATATGAGCCATCAACCAAAATCCCTCTTCAGAAATAATAGGTAATTTACCGGCAAAAACTGTTATTAAAATTGTGATTAAGAGAGGAATAACTGCAATACGGGTATATAAACCTGCCAAAATCATAAATCCGCAAATAGTCTCAATAATTGCTACGACGAATCCCAAGCTTTCAGAAAATGAACTTCCAAAAATTCTTTCAAATCCGGGCTCTTGTAATTCAGGGAGTGAAAGTTTTAATACACCACCAAAAAAGAAAAAGAATCCGACCATGATACGAATAAGCAGAAAGGATTTATTTGGCTCGGTAGATAGAATACGATTTGTCATAATATTACAGGTTAATAGTGTAAAGTAAATAGATATGTTTTCTGTATGTCACATAAAATTAAATAAATAAAGTGATGTTTACATAAGAATTGTGTTAAATATATAAACTATATCTCAAGTTCACCTCTAAATTCCCCCTCTGATGCTTTAAATGCCAAAAAAAGCATGATAAAGTGAACCTGTTACTTTTCCTGATTTCAGTGAAAGTAATACACTTTCATAAATACACTAATTTCTTTTTTCTTTTCTGAAACTGCATGTGTCGGAATGTTTTTACTATTGTTTGGGTATTGTTCCTGTCAATCAACATCAAACAAAATACAGATGAATTACAAAAAGAAATGGTGGAAACACTCTGTAATTGGAGTCACATTAATCGGGCTTGGGATTAACTTTGTGGCAGAGGCATCAATCATAAAAAGCAATAGCCCTGCTGAGTTCGACCTTGGCCATATGGCACTTTGGTTTTGGCTCGGCCTGTTTGGTTTAGCTGCAATTAATGCGGGTGTTTGCTTTATAGCAGATGCGGTAAAACAGAGAATTTATTATGAAGCTGAAAATGGTATGATGCCGGGTACTGAAAAATAATTTATCGGTTAAGCAAAGTAGATCAGTACAGCGAGTAATAGTACCAGAGAAATCCATAAAGTAAGTGCTATCCGGTTTATCCTTTTTGCCTTTTTTGCTTTATACCATGTTCTTGGGCGAACCCCCTGAAGTATAAACGTTGCGATTCCGGCAAGATTCACACAAATAACGTTTGTAAATGTTAAGAGGAAAGCATAGAGGGCGAGGTCAAACTGCATGTCTCCTACCAGTAAGCCGGCTACAACCAATGGAGGAAGTAATGCCACTGCTACCATAACACCAATTACTGCAGCTGACATACCAACAGTGTAGGCAAGTACTCCTGCTGCACCGGACGCCAAAGCGAGTGCTATATCCGAAAGATGTACTTCGGTTCGGCTTGCTATATGATTCAGCTCCGTATCAACTGTCATCGTGGCACCAAGTATTATCGAGATTAACAACGCGGCACCAAGTCCGGTTAAATTAGATTTAACAGAATTAATGCCAAGTTTGAAATCTGCAAGTGTGGATGATAGTGCAAGCCCCACGTTGGGACCGAGCAAAGGAGCAATTACCATAGCTCCTACAACTACTGCAGTATTATCCCTCAAAACCCCAAGAGCGGCTACAACTGTAGAAAGAATTACAAGTGCCATATAAATCCGCGTAAGCTCAGAAGCATCCGAAACATCTGAGTAGAGCTCTTCACGGCTAATTCGAAGCCCCTGGATCACTTCCTTTTTTGATTCATCGGACTCTGCCTTAGCGTCTTCATCTGAATCATCTTCAATACGTGGAAGGGTGGCTTCAACAGATACCATCACCAACCGAAACCCTTCTTTGTTTCCAAAAAGCTGTTCCGCTTGATCCAAAAACTGCTCCGTATTTGTTGCCTTCAAAATCACTTTAATCAGGTGTCCCGAATTTTCCGAATGAACCTCCCAGTAGTGGATAACAGAGTCATCGGCAAGAAGCTTATCACAGGCTTCACTGTGTTCTTCAGGAACTACGATTTCAATCTGTCTCAGCTTCATATGATTGTCATTTTTGCTATTCGATCAGGTTCGGCCTTATGTAAATCTGTTGATTATAAACAAGATAACAAACAGCTCAAAAACCTTATCAGGAAGATGAGCGATAATCACTAAATTATTTTGGAGAATCACATAAAATGTTGAAATATCCGATCTCTTTAGTATAATCTAATCATGGATAATACAGATCAGATTATACATACATTTTTTTCACAACATTCTGAAGGAGGCCCTCCGCTTTCACAGATAATGACAAAAGGTGCTGCACTTGGCATTCCGCTTCAGCAGCTTAAAAAAGAGGTGTTTTCAGAGTGCGAAAAAAGTGAAGTCCAAAAAAAATGGAGTAATTGGAGCACTGTAACCGATCGTGAAGAAGTGCGTCTGAGGCTTATGGCCATAAACTCTTTTGACAGGATTGATCCCTCCCTGGTACCATTTGTACTCTTTTATTTTCGGGCTTCAGACTCCGTTCTCTATCAAACCGCAGCTCAAATAGTTGGCAAAAATTTGCCCGGTCAGCCCGAAATCGGGAAATATATTTCTGCTTATTTAAAGGAAAGAAAAATTGATCCCTCAAAACCGGTGGAATTAAACGGGCTGCGCAACCGAAGGCGGGTGCTGATACTTTTTGCAGCGTGCTATAAACATAATGACCCTGAAATTAAACTGAACGGTGAGCCTGTAACTCTTGCACCGCCACTCAGCGGAGTTGCTTTAGATCAAATCCCGCTAAAAAACCGACTGGACCACAGCGCCTTGATGCTTGCAGGTTCGCTGTTAGTTGGATCTGATAAAGGTTTTGATGAAAAAACAATTAATCATTTACTGGATTTGCCGGATACTGTAAGCGACCGAAACGTCATCAGAAATTGGGGGTTTTTGTTAAACGAATATCAAACTTCTGATTCTGAGAAAAGAAAAATTGTTAAAAGTGCACTTTCCAAAACCAAAGCCGGGTTTGGTGAAGCTGAAGCCTACTCAACTAAACTTCATCTGTTGTATAAGGCAGATGAAATTTTACGCTCGGCAGTTTTTGTATTAGAGGAATCAGCAGAGCAATTATTAGTAGGTGATGATCAAAATGATCTTGCACAATTCTTTAGCATTCGGATTGCACACTGGACTGCACGAGAAATCAAACAGGTGGAAGGTATAAAGCCGGTTCATCAAAGCAGTGAGTTTCTTTCGCAGGCTGCTGCCACATCGCTGAGCAATAAAGATCAGGCCTCACTTTTTGTCAGCCTATTGCAATCGGTACAAAACGAAAATTCCTGGAGGCTGCAAACTCTTGATGAGCGTATCTGGAAAACGTTTTTTCTGATCGACTTTTCAATTTATAATCATTTTGTATCGGCTGATGAGATGCAGCAGCTGCTATCCGGCCTGTATTCCGGAACAGATTTCAGCGACAGCGAAAAGCTGCGCTCGATGTCACCACTCAGTATCATCATTCGGCGCCTGTTACATCTTGAGCAATCTGCACGGGGCAGCATTACCGATGGCAGGCTAATACATAAGGTAGCTGATGAAAAACTGCTTTTAGCCCTGCTTCCGTCAGGTGTAAACTCTGAATTATTGCCGGTATTTGCTGATGCGTTTGAGCACCAGATTCG
>SLAU01000144.1 GCA_007126675.1 Balneolaceae bacterium | reverse complement strand
TCCATTTCTCTGGTTGTACGAACTTCTGCATTCCACTGCATGGAAAAAAAATCGTACTCGCAGTAATCATCCGAAATATCTCCCCAATGCTCATATGCGGTACACGTA
The DNA here is from genome assembly GCA_007126675.1 of Balneolaceae bacterium. Lineage (GTDB taxonomy): Bacteria > Bacteroidota > Rhodothermia > Balneolales > Balneolaceae > SLAU01. The sequence continues at coordinate 6,756 of SLAU01000144.1, read as the reverse complement.
TCTACTTCGCCTACAACATTTCCATCATCATTAATATCAAAAACCAATACTGAGCTAGAAACTACGCCCATATAATCTAGCCCCTCAATTGTGGTTGAGCCGGTTGCCGCATCCCAAAATTTATTTCCACCCACAACTTGACCTTTATTGTTTAAAGCCCTTGTCAAAAAATTAAGCTCAAAAAGGCTCTGTGAAGATTGTTCCCAGTAGTGGTAACCACCCACTATATCTCCCCGATCATTAATATCTGTTGCTTCTTTTAATCCAAATTTACTTAAATCCACAACATCAACCACAGGTTCAGTTAACGTTAGATTACTCTCTTCATTTAAATTTTCCCTTTGATTGTTGACCTCTGTCATATCACAACCCAAAAATGCGAACATAATAAAGGCTATCAAAAAACTAACTCTTATTTTATTAATCATAATGATTTTTCCCCAATGAATTTTCCAAATATTTTCCACAAGAAATGAATTTTGGCAAGAAATAACTATTAGTTTACTCTAATCGATACCTTATTAAATTCCGATTATGCTAAAAATTCCCTTTGTCAGATGCTTCAAGAAAAGCGGTTACAAATCTTTCCCCAGGATTTTTGTTTAAAAAATCACAATCAAATCAAGTAATACTCTTTATCTCAGATATCCATATTTATACATCTACAATTCAGACTTCAAATATTCGAATTACCATCCATTCAACATTACACCTTTCTAACTAATGCAAAAATAATCGTAGTTTAGGATTTCTTTTTTTAGCTTTGCAATCCAATTGAGTAAAATGTTAACCATTGAGAGACATCAAGTATTAATTTGCAAATTAATCGAATCAAATGAAGTACTGTATTCAACTTTCTATCAAGATACTTTTGTTGCTATTTATATTATTTCCATTCATTCATCAGGATACTGAGGCACAGCGTTTGGGGCTTGGAATTAAAGCAGGCATGAATGTTAACAGCCATCTTGAAAACTTTAGATTTGTAGCCGGTGATATAGATCTTAACTTCAATCCTGAATTTACCACCGGTTTTAATGCCGGAGTGATCTGGCGCCAGGGGCTCTCAAACAGATTTCGTTTCCAGGCTGAACCCACTATCACGATGCTGGGTGCAAGCTATAATGATACTTTTGTACTAAGAGGGTTTGACTTTGATACTGAAAGCAAAACCGAACTTTTATACCTTCAGCTTCCTTTACTATTACAACTTACCACTGTTCCTCCCGAGCAAACTGTATTTGGACGACAACGCTCCGAAACTACCTTTCACCTGTCAGGCGGAATATTCGGAGGTTACCTGATTAACGCCCGATTTTCCGGAACCAACAGAGGTGCCCCGATCGGTATAGAGTTTGAAGGAGAGTTCTCAGAGGATGTGAGAGATCAGTATAAAGAGTTTGATGGGGGTGTGATGATAGGTGGTGGTCTCGAGTACGGTTATAACACAAAAATAGGTATTGAGATGCGTATAAAATATTCTGTGTTAGATTCAGGAGACACCGTAGATTTTACTTTCAAACCAAAAAACATAGCAGCAAGTATTGCAGTTTATTACATTCTCTAAAAATTCCTTTCTCAGCAAGAAAATTTTAGTTGTACCTATTTCTCATCTCGTTATCTCTTATTGAAACTTTATTTTCAAATTTTTTGAATTGATTCAAATCATTAAGCCCGATTACTTATCAATTGATTTATAATTTGTAACTAACGTTATTGCGGTAAACTACCAACACTAAATTGCATGAAAATGACTGAAAAAAACCTCAGTGGTGTGATGACACCCCTATTGGTTCCGCTAAATGAGAGTGAAGAAATAATAGAATCAGAATTGAGGGTACACATCAGCAACCTCATAAAAAGTGGAATTCATGCTTTTCTTTCGCCAAGCTCAACAGGTGAATTTGCGAATTTATCCATCAATAAAAGAAAGAATATTTTAAAGATTACTGTAGATGAAACTAATAAACGTATACCTGTTGTGGCTCTCATTGGCGAATGCGGCACAAAAGCCAGCTTAGAAAATATTGATTATGCCCACTCTTCCGGTGCAGATGCAGTCATGGCAACACCGCCTTACTATTATCCATTTGAACAAAAATCCATCCTTCGTCATTTTCTTGAAATAGCAAACCACAGCGACCTTCCTGTATGGCTTTACCACCAGCCAAACGATACTAAACTATCAATAGAGCATGAAACACTTCTTGAACTTGCAGAACATCCGAATGTAGCTGGAATTAAAGTTTCAACTAATGATATGCTGTACTACCACAGAGTTGTACGTTTATCTGAAAATAACCCTGAGTTGAGTATTCTAATGGGTGAAGATCATTCTCTTCTTCCGGCCTTATCTCTTGGCGGAAATGGGATGGTATCTTTTTTATCAAACATTATCCCGAAAACCGTAATTGAGCTATATGAATCCATTAGTAATCGGGATTTAAATCGAGCCAGAAAAGCACAATCTAAGATAATGGATTGTTTTGAAGCCTTTTTTACTCTAAAAAATCATAACCCAATCAGTGCCTGTAAGCTTGTTTTAAAAGAACGTGGCATATTTTCTTCAGAAGTTACTACAGCTCCATTTCCTGTTTTAAGCGAATCAGAGAAAGAAATTGTTTTAAAGCGGGCTGAGTCAATGGGCTTACTGAATGAATAGAATCTTAGAGGTCTTTGCAGAACCGGTCTTTTGCCCAATAGCTGCGTTATCAGTCGGTTGAAATCCTCACATATAGCTATATGCTGCGGTTTCAACCTTCCTCTGGCCTTGCCCTTGAACAAAATCCCTAGTTCTGCAAAGACCTCTCTTAAGTATTAAACAGCCTTTTTCTGGCTCAATAAATTAGATTCATCGTTAGCTGATTTTTAGCAGACCGTGTTCAACTAATTGATTAATTTCATGCTCAACAGAAAGAATAGAGTAATCGTACCGATTGCACACATCAACAAGTTCTTTTGTACCATCAAGAAAGTTTAAAAGTCTCATTCTCATTTTAATGGTATCAGAATGTGATCTCTTCGTGGAAAGATCTTCATATAAGTCACGCTTGCTTAGAAACGGTTCGCCAAATTTTATCTGATTTTCATATTTCTGATTTAACTCCATCGCTTTAACAAATTCCACACAATGTCGTACAAAATCAGCAAGTTTATCAAAATTCATGAGGCTTTTATTGTCAAGAGAGGTATGATATTCGGGGTACTCTGAAAATGGCGTTCGCATCAATGTCCCGACAGGAAGATTCACACCCGGCGAGCCATACTGCCTTTCATCACTGCCAATTGGATCGAACGGGAGTATGCTGAAATCAATATCCTTATGTTCCAAAAGGTGTTTGGTAACTCTGTTTGTCATAGAGTTCTCTTCTCTCGATTGCTTATATGTAATGGGGCCACTATCTCCGCAGCAGGTTAAAATATACCCCCCTACCACATTGTTTGCCAAACGTTTCAGGTTAAAGTGGAGATAACAAATAGCTCCGATGGTCTCCGGTGCCAATACAAATCTGTAAGAATAAAATCTGTTTTTCTTCTTTTTTAATTCGTCATACAGAAAAGCTACTGCTAAAGGACCAGAAAGTTCATTGTTAGCCATACTTGGATGACACAAATAACTTGTAAACAATATCTCCTTCTTACTCTGTCCCGGAAGCAAAAATTCACCATAGGTAAGACTTCCATCTTTGAGAGATGAATCAATAACCACTCTATACTCACCCTTCTCGGGCAGAGATTTAAAAGTGTTATAATCGATGCAGAAACCCCAATCTTCTTTGTAGTACGTTGTTGCATACGGTATCGCATCCGGCAACTCTTTTTTATAGTGTAAATGCTTTTTTAATTCACTGAACCCAAGCGTTTTATTAACCGGAATTGAGTAATTGACAACATGTAAATTATTTCTCGAAAAGTCCGCAATTTTTTCTCCGTCAGGTGTAATTATATAAGCATCCTTAATGTTCCATTCCCTTGGCACCTTCCAATCAAATACTTCTGTTCCGCTTTCCACCTCATGTAATTCCAGTGGAATCACTTCCTGAAGAATTTTAAAAGACTCCCTAAGGCCATTACCGGTAATACTTCTGCATATCGGCCAAAGCCTGTCAAAATACTCTTCCATTTTTTTCTCTCTATTCATCGATGCAGTATTTCTTTTTTATGAATCTGAGTATTTATCAATTCTTCTGTTTATTTAAATGGTCAAAATGCTTTTTTAACACATCTTCCATCAAGCTATTCTTTTTCAATATTAATTCTACAAATTCTCTGAAAGCTCCTTCTCCACCCTTTTTTGAGATTTTTACTGATGAATACTTTCTGACATAATCTGTTGCATTTGCAGGTACAGCCGGAAAACCAACTTTTTTGAGCAGTGGAATATCATTCAGATCATCTCCGATAAATGCTGTTTCATTAAGGGTTACACCAAGCTTCGAACAAAGCTGTTCAGCAACCGAAAGCTTATCGGATATTCCGTCAAATAAATATTCAACTTTCAATTTTTTGGCTCTCCTTCTGACAATTTCTGTCTTTTCCGATGTAATAATAGCAAATGGTATTTCCAGGTATCTTAAGAAAAGAACGCCCGCACTGTCTGATGTATTAAATTTTTTCCATTCATTTCCTGTTTGATCGTAGTACATCCCGCCATCTGTCCAAACACCATCTATGTCGGTAATAAAAAGTTTTGGCAGTTTATTCATTCTATCATCTCCTTTTGGATAATTTCACCGGATGGAATATCAACTTTCGCTTTTTTCCCGATAACATTATCTCTGTCCCGCCATTTATAACCATTTCCCGGTGATATTAAGAAAAGATCTTTTTCCTCTATTTCTTCTCCCAGCCTTATATCCCTTTTTACTGCAACAGATCTTTCAAGTTTATTTTTAGCAGATTCAACACCGGGTTCGATAAATAAATCTTTGTTTCCGAGCCCCATCTCGAGCAATCTTAAATCCCTGATCATTCTGTTCACTCCATCCGGACCTAAAGACCCTGCCTGATCAGAGCCCCTCATTCTTCTGTCGAGGGTGATATGTTTTTCAATAACTCTTGCACCCATTGCAGCTGCTATAACAGGAGCAGAAATTCCAATCGTATGATCTGAGTATCCAATTGTAAATTGCCCATAATTTTCGAGTAAATATGGAATTGTGTTGTAATTCACATTTTCCGGGTGAGTTGGATACTCTGACACACAATGAAGTATCGAAATATCATCATGATATCTCGTAATCGTTTCAAGGGCATCATCAAGCTCTTTTTTCCCGGCCATTCCTGTAGAAATAATAATTGGAATTTTCGTTTCAGCAAGTGCAGATAATAATGGAAGATTCGTAAGGTCCCGGCTGGCAACTTTTAAATAATCCGGAGTAAAAAGTTTTAAAATTGACAAACAACCTTTTGCGCAGAGCGTTTCAACAAAATCCAAATTATAGCTTTTCGCATGTTTATATATTTCAAAATGTTGTTCATCTGTTAATTCCAGAAACTCCCTGTGCTCACCATACGTTTTCCCAAATGAGTTCCGTCCTGTATAAGGTTTTTTCATTTCTGAGGGAGACAACTCTTCATTCAAATCTCTTTTTGTTAGTTTTACAGCGTTCATCCCTTTCAAGACTAAATTGAAGTCATCCTCTTCAATTTTTCTCGCTATCATATCGATCAGCAATTTTGCCAAATCAACAGATCCATTGTGATTCTGCCCTATCTCCCCAATTATATATACTTCGTTTTTAGGCCTATTTTTCATTTTTAATGATATTATTTTTCATTTCTTTTATAATTAGCGGATGTTCACTTAAGTATTGAATTATTTCATCATCGTTACCGTCCATATTATTTTTACTAAAATATTTGTACAGATTCTCAGAAATGTCGAAATCGGATTCTGTATCAATTGTCAATCTTGCTTCTTCAATTACAAATCGTGGGTAGCTAAGTTCTATCCACTTTAGTGTGTACTTTTTATTTTTATCACTGTAGAAATAATTGGTAACATGCTCTTTGTATATTGAATCTACGCCAGAGGCATGAACCTCCTTAAGTGCCTTTAATTTTACCCACTCAGGGAAAAAACCAAGATGTGTCTTAATACCCGGATGGGTTTTATTTAATCTGAAACCTACATAATCTGCTGTTAAATCATCATTATAATTTATTAACTGCCTGATGAACTTAGGCTGTATAAATGGGTTATCCGCACAAATTCTTATGAGAGTGTTTAAATTGTACTCGCCGGCGGCTCCAATAAATCTCGACATTACATCATCTTCGCTGCCCCTAAAAACCGAGACCCCCAATTTTTTTGACTTCTCAGCTATGTAATCGTCAATGCTATTGTTTGTTGTGGCAATCAGAACCGGTACCTGTCCGCTTACTGATAATATTCGCTCAATAACAATTTCTAAAAGTGTTTTTCCGTCAAAAAACTTTTTGCCCATTTTCCCTGGCAGTCTGGATGACCCCATTCTGGCTTGAATTACGATTCCAACATTATTACTTCTCATATTTTTTACTTGTCTGCTTTTTTACTCTTTCGTGATGATTGTATGCTTAAATATTCGCTGCCCTTATCTGTCACTCTGTGTATTGTTTTCGATAATATTCAGAATGGTTAATTTTTCCAACTTCAAAAATACAAAATGACCTCTCAAAGTCTTCTAGAACTTGTTTTATAATTTATTATAATTTTTAATTAAACAAATAATTGATAGCATGTGTATTATTATTCGTCGCAACATAGCTACT
>SLAU01000381.1 GCA_007126675.1 Balneolaceae bacterium | reverse complement strand
TTGGCAGATTAACTCCTGCCTCATGAGAAAAAGGATAACCTCCACCGAATCGAGGATTCATCTCCAACAAATAGATTTCACCAGATTGGCCTATAAAAAAATCACAATCCAGATTGCCAATGTGCCCTAATTTTTCACCAATTAGTGCACCTGTTGCCATTAATTCCTTTTGGTATACAGTTTTTGCTTTATCCGTTTCGCCGGATCGCATTGCAACTTTTTTCTTTACAATTACAGTCCTGTTAACCTGATTAAAGTCATTGATAACATCTACCCCGTATTCGTCACCATCCAGCTTATTTTGAATCAACAATGCCCGATCCCTTTCAACTGAACTGCTTTCCTTCAAAATCGACTTATCAAGCTTGGTATTGATAAGTTCATACGCCAGCTTCAGCTCTTTAACAGATTCCGGAAATTCAATTCCAACCGATGAGCTTCCCCACCTCGGTTTAATAACCAGCGGGAACTCTATTGTTCCATTATTCAATGCATTCAGTGCATCATGAAGAGTTGAAAATGTTAATGGTGAACGTATACCAATTTTTTTAGCAAACTGAATCGTCTTAAGCTTATCAAAACAGATATCAATAACCTCTGTACTCGAAAGAACAACTTTGCATCCCTTATTTTCTAACAGTTCACGATTAGCTGCAAGAATTGGAAGTTCCAGATCATTAAGTGATATCAAAAGATTCACTTCATATTTTTCAATAATTGCTGAGAGACTACTTATATACTTTTTATCATAAACTGACGGAACAGGAACTGCGATGTCTGCTTCTTCCATGGCCGCAGCTTCTGTAGAGTAATCTGCTGCAATAATTTTCCCTTCTCCATGTAGCTCCTCGCGGAAGTAGTTAATTAAATAGTTTCTTCGCCCTGCACATGTAAATAGAATATTCATAGTTCAAGTTAGTAAGTTTAAAAGTCCACCGGTGTTCCAATACATCACCTTTCCATCTATTTCTCCTGACTTCATGAGTTTAATCATACCATAAAAAGCTTTACCAGAGTACACGGGATCCAGAATAAATCCGGTTGAACGAGTAACACTGGTTATAAAGCTTATTAATTCGTCACTTTTTTTCCCATATCCGCCGAATAAAAAGTTGTCATGAAATTTTATTTCATCATAATCAATAGAACTGATTTCCGGCAAAAATTCGAGGGATTCCATCACTGATTGTTTTCCTTTATTGCTGCTGCGAGCCACCGACACACCGTGAACCTGTATATGATTTAATCCGAGCCGCTTCAGACCGGTTATTATTCCAGCCTGTGTAGACCCTGTACCGGATGGCAGAACAATGTGATCGGGTAATTGAAGACTTTTGCTGCCAAACAGCTCTTCTGTAAAATCTGCAAAAGCTTCGACACCCTCCCGGGTATGTCCGCCGCCATATATATAAAAAGGCTTGTATCCGTCATCTGAGAGTCTGTTCATAGCACTGTCCATTTCAGCACCGATCTTCTCCGGCTTTACAAATCTGAACTCTGATCCTGAAAGCCTCATCAATAACGCATTCCCGCTCTCTTCATAAAATTTCTTTTTTGACCCATGAAGAATCAAAATACATTTCCAACCGTTTTTTGCGGCAAATAGTGAGGCGGCCCGGCAATGATTCGACTGTATACCTCCGGTGGTTACAATGGCATTTTTCCCCTCCTTAGTTATTCTCTCTTCTATTTGGAACATTTTTCTGACCTTATTTCCACCAGCAAAAGGCAGTATGTTGTCATAATTATTGATCCATAGGTCAAAATTGTTATACTCAATCCTGTTAATCAATTCAGATCTCCTGCTGCATTTCAGAACGATGATCATCCAGATCCGGAATTCTGTTGAGCTCTACATTTTCACGTTTAAATACCGTTTGAATTGTTTTAAGTAAAATTTTGATATCCAGCCAAAAACTCATGTTTTCAACATACCATACATCCATAGAAAGCCTTGCGTCCCAATCCACCGTATTTCTGCCATTAACCTGTGAGTACCCGGTAATTCCCGGCCTGACGCGATGCCTTTTTTTTTCTGATTCAGAGTAATAGGGCATATATTTTTTTAATAGTGGCCGTGGACCAACCAATGACATTTCCCCTTTCAGAACATTGATTAATTCAGGCAACTCATCCAAACTGGTTTTTCGCAAAAAACTTCCGAAGATTGTAATTCGATTATTGTCCGGCAATAATTTACCCTCCCTATCCCGCTCATTGGTCATTGTTCTAAATTTCAGCATACAGAAGGTCTCACCTTTTAGTCCGGGTCGCTCCTGTTTAAATAAGACAGGACTACCGTGATAGTAAAGATTCAATAGACAAAGAACCATAAACAAAGGAGACAGAACAATTAAAAGAGATCCTGATCCCAGAACGTCTATTAACCGTTTAACGTAAACATACATGATCTTTTCTTTTTTAATGTGAGCTTCCCGTTCGATTATATTGGTTTACAATATAGGGTCGCTTCCCAGATTTCAGTGGAGGTATATGATCCACAAATTCGATTGAGATTTGAGCATTTTGTCCCAACATTTTTTTCAAATTCGCTATCAACAATTCTTCATCAACCTTTTCACCCTCCAGTAACTGAAGTAAAAGCCTGTATACAACCTTTTCGTCCTGTATAAACTGGTACTGCACAATTTTATCAGAATCGTCACCATCCCTGAAAATACCATTAATAGCCATTGGAGTAATTTTTTCACCTTCGGTTGTGTATATCACCTCTATTGTCCTGCCTTGCAGGTTTTTAAGTGCGGGCAATCCAAACTTATTTTTTTCAGCCGGTACGTATTCTGCAAGATCTCCGGTATCATATCTTATTAAAGGAAATGCATCATTAAAAAGATCAGTGACCACAACTCGCCCAAGCTCACCTTCATCGCATGGTTGATCACTATTTAGTTTCAGAACTTCAACAATGTGCGTAAAATGGTTTATGATGTGGAGGCCCGGTATTCCCTTTTCCTGCCCAATAACTCCCAGTTCTTCTGAGGAATACCTGCTGAGTACCTCAACTCCAAAGCAATTATGAATTATTTTCCTTGCTTTTTCGTGAAGCGGCTCAGATGTAGTAATAACTCCTTTTACATCAAAATCAGATGGTTTATCACCTACGGAAAGACAATAAGTAGCAATATTGGAAATCACAGTAGGATATCCAATGATTATCTCACATTTACTTTCCATTAATTTACTGCGCATTTCATTAAGCCACTCTTCATTTACAATACTGGGTGAAATCAACAGTTCATTTTGAAGCCAAAGCTTCAGGGGAGATTTTACTGTAGATCTCACATAGGCGTGTTTTTGGCCTACATGGTATCCCGACAATTTCCCAAAGTGAATGATCTCAGCTTGTTGCCTCGCTTTTCTGTCTTTTGTCATATAGAAAGAGAAAGGAGTACCGTATGATCCGCTCGTCTTCGCCTCTACTAATTGAGATTTAGAATATTTATTTGAAAAATAGCTTTTGTAATCAGCTTTAAGCTTATCTTTATGTAACACTGAAATTTCAGATAAATTTGTAGACGAACTGTACTGGCGATAAGCTGGGACATGCTGAGTTACAGAATCCATTAGATCCTTAAAAAGCTGTAGATTTCGTTCGTTAATTATTCTTTCATCTGTGATTTTTGAAAGCTTTTCGAGATCCTCCAAATGCTGTTTAATTTTCCCACCCTTTAATTGATCATAAATCGAAAAAAGCAGCTTTCTGGGTGAATTAGCTGATGATTTATTCGAAGTTTTCATTTTCTAGGCAATTAAATTGAAATACAAAATCTTATCTATCAATGTAAATAATAAAACCCAAAGAGGTAATTATCTATTCTTAATATTAAGTACCTGTTCATTATATTTTTATAAAATGAATCTTGTGAGTACTATGTATGCTATGAGTCTTATTATTTCATTTTCTTTTAATTTCGCTTCCAAGCTCACTGGCTGACAAAAATTCTACGTCAGGCCAGCGCTTCTTAATTAGTTTAAGTAGATTTTTAAGCGATTGAATACCAATTTTTCGATTTTCTTTCTCTATGTGGCCACAAAAATTAACTCTGTGAGAACTAATAACGGCCGGCCGGTTCCATCGGAATGCAGCTTCTATTTGCTTTATAGCAAATGACTCCCAATCTATACCTCTATTTTCAGTGGGTTCAAATACCACATTTCTGACTATCAACACCTGTCCTGCAGCGTTTTTCTTACCCATATAGCTATATCTCTTCTTGAATTTTCCTTTCCCCTGGTGTTCATTTTTTATCAGTGCGGTGTCCATATATTGAATACCATTCTCTTTTAAAGTTTCATTAATTACTGGATGAGAGTTGTAAACCGGGGGGGTAAAATGATTTGATCGATATCCAAACACCTGTTTAAACCGGTCAAGGCCATCTCTAATAATTTCGTGAAAACGATCATTTTCATTAAAATCCCAAAAATCAAAAGCTGCAAGTGATGAAATAGTATCATAACCACTTTCCGACAGGCTTGTAAAAGACCTGTTTTCAAGATTTGTTATAAGCTCTTTATCATTATTTGAAAGCTTTTCCTCAAAAACTTTCAGGTTCAGATGCTCGCGCCCGTGAAACTGGGGCGCCAGTAGACCATTGTTGATTCCTTGCTGCCATAGTTTCCAGGCTCCGCTATATGCGTCCGGCTGCTTTTCAGACAATTTCCCAAAAGTTTCCGGCAGCAGCTCATAATGATATGCGCGGTATCCGGTCTCTTTCACTTTTTCAAAATCGATATTGCATGGCAGCGAAAAAGGGGTGAATACAGCATGTCGCCCGTTTTTGTCCTTTACAGATTGGAGTGCATCAAACAAAGCCTCCAGATCTTCACTGGTTTCAAGTGCGTCCAATCGATCAAAACGATTTTGGGGTTTGAAACCTGCGGCATCCAGATTGTCACGGGCCTCTTTTGAATTGACACGCACGTTTCCATAATCATCAACGGAAAAAACAACAATTTTACGGCCTGTTTTCCAGCCAATTAAATTTTTGGCATTTAATATAACAGCGGATTTCATACGGTTTATCATAAAACGTATTTTAAACTTTTAATTTAAACGGAATATCAGCGTCAGATAACTTTTCCTTAGTGTATTGGTTGACAAGGTTGATCATTGTATCAAAAGTATAATTTTCAAGAATTTTTGAAACTTTAGGGTAAACTGTTTTCCTGTTTATCCACATTGATTTCATTTTCTCTCTTTTAAAAAACCCTGCCTTTTTGAGTTCATCAAAATAATAATCGGGATATCTTTCCGTATCCAATTCATACGGATGTATATATAAAATAACAGGTCGCTCCGGTGTAATTTTTTCAAATGCTCTTTTAGTTATTGAGTATGGGAATAATCTAAGATAACCTCCTCCGCAGACAGGAATTTCCCGTCCTAAAAACGGAACTGTTGTCATTGGTACTTCAATCAGGCTTGCTCCGGAAGGTGTTTTCAGTAAATGTATATTTTTTGGGAATCCAGGCCATCCGTAGCGCTTTCCCTTAATTGGCATTATACTGCTGTCATACTTAAAACCAGCATTAGCAATTACATCCAATCCCCATTTGGTATCTGGTGTTATTGAAAAAGCAGGAGCCCGGTGTCCAAACACCTCTTGCCCGATTAAATTTTCAATTATGTTCTTTGCATTACTCAACTCCTCTAACGCCTGTTCTCTGGACATTTCAAAGAACCTGTAGTGGTTATATCCGTGAACCCCAACTTCATGACCAAAGTTTGAGATCTTTTTAACCAAAAATGGAAATTTTTCAGCTACCTGTCCCAGCACAAAGAAAGTTGCTCTAGTCTCTTTTTCTTGGAGCAGCTCAAGTATAGATTCAGTCAGGTATACAACTCTATTGGTTTGTTCTGTTCTAACATTAAATGCGTCTCGCATTGCGAGGCTAATCCCATCTTCTACATCTACAGTAAATGCCGACCTTATATTTTCCATAATTCAAATATAAACTTTCAATATTTGCCTTTTAAGACTTTCTTAATCCATTCAAAATACCTGTTCGACTGCTTATGGTAGTTGTTTCTCCACCAACGCCTGAAAGGTAACTGAAGAAAACCTACAATCCTTGATCTGATTGGCAATCGAAAAATTAACCCAGACTCTAATGCATCCGTACAGGGGCCACATAACCCACATGGCCTCCCATTTTTTGGCCTTCTGCAAAAGGAAGTCATTTTCATTATCTCCATCCAGCCATTCTGTTTTGCTTTCAACAACATCTCTTTTTTTGTCATGTCCAGAAGTGGAAATGTAAATGTCCCAAAAAAACCTGAATTTATGATATCTTTTTCTAATGCGATAATTGAAAGTTCAGCCTCTGAAATCTTTTTTTGCACACAATACCGTGCTAAAATTTGGTATTGCTCATTGATTTTTATCTCTTTGTTAAGTTTTTCAAACTCCTCAGCAATTTTTTGATTCGGTTTAATACTTATGTCATCTTTTATAATTAATGGTTGCAAAAGTTTACGCTGTTCCGGATGATTTCTGGTTAAATGCCTTCTTATTTTCACCATTGTATCAATCTCAGTACCGGAACACTGTTCACTCCTCATAACATAATGAGGTTGTACTATCCTTCTTCCCTCAAACAGGAGCTCCAATAATCGAAATGTTGAATCCCAGCCTCCGGTCCACAGTAAATGAGCTACTTTTTTATTTATCTCTTCCATGATTGTTTTTTTTAAAAAGTAAATGATATTTAATTTAAAATTCAGCTCACATAATACTCTCTTTCACATACAGGGCTCTTTACAGAGTTATTATAGTAACAAGTTCATTAAAATTCTTTCGAAAGGTAAACTAAAGACGGGGATAAGCACAAAAACCGAAAGATATACA
>SLAU01000135.1 GCA_007126675.1 Balneolaceae bacterium | reverse complement strand
TATCTCTGCCAGGTATCGTAGTCGGTTCGGGCATCGTGGACAGATGTTATACCATTAGCTGCCATCTTTTCTAGTGCAAGCTCCAGCGCCTGATCATGCTCCTCCTCCGTGCGTTCCGGCACATTCTCAGAAATATATCTCATCACGGCATCCACAAAAACACCGGTCGCCTCTCCATCTTCATCGCGGATAATTCTGCCGCCCTGAACATCAGGTGTATCCCGATCGATGCCAGAAATTTCCATGGCCATTGTATTTGCCCAGCCCGCGTGTCCGTCAACACGTGTAAGCCATACCGGGCGGTCGTCCACAACACGATCAAGATCAGCAGCAGTGGGAAATTCATTTTCCTCCCATAATACCTGGTTCCATCCGCGGCCTCTTATCCATTCAATATCGGGATTGTCTTCCGCGTGTTGGCGAATTTTTTCAAGAGTTTCATCAAGGCTGCGAATTCCGGCAACATCCACATCCATCTCCTGATAACCAAGCCCCATAACATGAGCATGAGCATCAATGAGGCCGGGCAGCATTGTTTTGCCTTCGCCGTCAATGATGGTAAAATTCCCATAAGTTTCGAACAGATCATCACTACTGCCGGTTTCAACAATTTTGCCATTCAGAAATGCGATCGCTTCAAAATTCAGAAGCTCACCATCTGCTATTGTGTAGCCGTTTACATTGTGTATTAAGGTTCCCTGCTCTTCTGCACAAGAAAGTACTACAAATATGATTGTTAAAAACAGTATTAAGCGTGTCATAAAATTTGATTATTTGTTTGATCAGTTATTCAGCATTAGAAACAAAGTGGCGTATCGGATCACCATTTGAGTAATTTTCGACTAAATTAGCTAAAAATTGAGGATATACATCTTTCTGTTTAAGGAATTTAACATCCACAAACTCAACTTTTTTGATCATTTGATTGTTTCCTGCGAGTTCGGGATCAATTCCTTTTTTAAGCTCTCCTGATACTATATCGGCGTAAAAATAAAATTCGGTGGCATGGAACGGCGGCTCAATAAATTCATGAATTGCCACAAGCTTTTCGGCTGATACATTCAATCCGGTTTCTTCTTCCGTCTCTCGTTGTGCGGCTTCAGTTAAAGATTCTCCGATCAAAACTTCACCACCGGGAGGCAGCCAGATTGGGTTTCGACGGGTCGGGGTTTTCTGATGAACAAGAAGAATTTTGCGATCATCAATAATAATTGAACAGCTCCTGATCCGTATCCTGCCTGCAAATTGATCATATTCCGCAGAACCGGATTTTTCACCCGAAACCATTATGTAGTTTCTTTGGCAGCTTTTGGAATTTCTATGTCCGATTTTAAAAGCGAGTGTTTGATGAAGTTCGTAAACAGCGGATGCGGCTTGCTGACAGTGCTTTTTAATTCGGGATGAAACTGAACGCCTACAAACCAGGGATGATCTTCTATTTCAATAATCTCGACAAGATCACGCTCGGGATTTAATCCCGTCATTTTCAGGCCGCTTTTCTCAAGATTATCCCTGAGTTCGTTATTCAATTCATAACGATGACGATGCCTTTCATCAATAAGATCTGACTGATAAGCTTCATGCGCTTTGCTGTCCTCTAAAAGGCTGCAGTCATATTTACCGAGCCTCATTGTGCCTCCCTTTTCAACAATATTTACCTGTTCCGGCATCAGGTCAATCACCGGATAAGGTGTTTCGGGATCAAACTCGGTACTGTTTGCATCTTCGAGACCTGCAACGTTTCTGGCATACTCGATAACTGCACACTGCATGCCCAGACAAATCCCAAAAAACGGAATATCATTTTCTCTTGCGTATCTGACGGCGGCAAATTTACCGTCAATGCCCCTGTCTCCAAAACCTGGTGCTACCAATATTCCTGAAACATCACCTATTATATCCGCCGTATTATTATAATCCAGGTGATCCGACTGAATCCATTTAATATTCACTTTGGTGTGATTCATTGCCCCGCCATGAATCAGCGCCTCAACAATTGATTTGTAGGCATCATGATGCTCCACATATTTGCCAACCAGTGCAATATTTACTTCGTGCTGCGGATATTTTATTCGTTCAACAAACTCTGTCCATCTTTTCAGATCCGCATTTTTTGCCGGTAATCCCAGTTTTTCAATCACCCGTTCATCCAAACCCTCTTTCTGCATTAACAGAGGTACTTCATAAATGCTATCAGCATCCAGTGATGCTGTTACATCTTCCAGATCAACATTGCAGAATTGAGCAATTTTTTTCCTGATTGTTTGATCAAGTGAATATTCTGACCGGCAGACCAGCAGATCAGGACTAAGTCCACTCTCGGAAAGTGTTTTTACGGAGTGCTGTGTAGGCTTGGTTTTTAGTTCACCCGCTGCTGACAGATACGGCACCAATGTTAAATGGATGGAAAGTGTGTTTTTGCGGCCAACTTCATATCTGAGCTGACGCATCGCTTCGATGTATGGCAAACTTTCGATATCACCAACCGTTCCGCCAACCTCTACAAGAACCACATCATAATCACCGGAATTACCAAGCCTGAGTACGTGTGATTTAATTTCGTCGGTAATATGCGGAATTACTTGTACCGTTTTCCCTAAAAATTCGCCCCTTCGCTCTTTCATGATCACATCGTAATAGATGCGACCGGTAGTGACATTGTTTTCCTGCGAAGTATTCACATCCAGAAAACGCTCGTAATGGCCAAGGTCGAGATCTGTTTCTGCGCCATCATCCGTCACGTAAACTTCACCATGTTCGTATGGATTCATGGTACCGGGATCTACGTTGATGTATGGATCAAGTTTTTGAATGGTTACCCGCAAACCTCTTGCGATTAACAAGCGGCCAAGAGAAGCACAAATAATACCTTTCCCCAGAGAAGAAGTTACCCCTCCGGTAACAACTATATATTTTGTAGACATGAATTTTTGGTGTGGGTTGATGGATATCTAAAATAGCAGACCCTGCCATTGCATTCAAACCAAATAGGAAAAAAGAAGGATTTATTTTTCCTTTCCGGCTACATGCCGCAGCAGATCAGGACGATCGCTGAAAATGCCTGATATTCCACGATTTATCAGATGCTTCATCAGTTCGGGTTCATTAACCGTATACACCCAAACCGGGATATTGTGCTCTCTTAACTGTTTCAGCCGTTCAGGGTAAACTTCGCTCCAATTCAGGTTCATGCCATCGGCGTTATAGTGATTCGCCAGCCAGACCAGATTTTTGTTCTCTGAAATTTTTTTGTTGTAAAGCAGAGCAGTTATCATTTCCGGATTTCTCTTTTTTATTCTTCCAACGGCGCGATAATCGAATGAAGAGAAAACCACATGCTTCTCCATTTCAGCCTCTTTAACCAATTGAACCGTTTTAGCTTCGATTCCATTAATAGCATCAACGGTTACGGCTTCCGGTTTTATTTCAATATTGAGGGCAATTTTTCCCGATGCCCATTCGAGTACTTCCTGAAGAGTGGGAATTTTTTCATCCCTGAATTCAGATGAAAACCACGTACCGGCATCCAGCTTTTTTAGCTCTTTTGTGGTGAAATCTTGAGCATTGCCATTCCCATTGGTTGTTCTTTTAAGATGGGGATCGTGAAGAACCACGGGAACCTGATCTGATGAAAGTAATACATCAAGTTCAATCATATCCGCGTTCATTTCATGTGCTAACTCAAAAGCTGCCATTGTATTTTCGGGCGCGTAATAACTGGCTCCCCGGTGAGCTATAACAGAGAATGGACTTTTATCGTCATTAAGTTTTTTATAAGTGATAAGTTCACGTTGATGGGGTGATGTAAACTCATCGTCCGGCTTGAGCGGTCCGGCAATTGCAGGATATAACGATTTAAATACGGATATTAAAGACACGTAAGCAGCCTGCTGTCAAAAGCTATAATGAAATTGAATGCGAATCGAAACAATCAGTTCTGATCTTTAACTACTCTTTTGACAGCCTTGTTAATTAAACTTTCAAAAGTATCATTCGATGACATTGTATGGTAAATCAGATACACACCGGCCATACATGAAATACTGCCTGCCAGACTCAATATAGCTGAAAACCAGATAGGCTGTATTAAGCCAAGAATAGAAATCCCTACTAATAGCAGGCCAACAACTATCTGTAAAGCCGCAGAAATAACGGGTACGGCATTGCGCTTATCAGCTAATATTGCACTCTTCCCAAAAAAATAGTGTACTGAACTTTTTTTTGAGGCACGTAACGAATCCTGACCTGATGGGTTTTTTTCTTTAGGATTGTCAATCATATTTCCTCCAATATTTATACACAATTGTAGTATACTAACATCCGTATTATTTACAAATTACCGGCTGCTGTTGTGACAAATTTTAATAAATATATTTACGGTTTTAATCCTGTTGAGGAAATGCTGAATGAGAGCCCTGACAGAATCGATAAGATTTATATTCGAAAAAATCTCTCAAGCGGTAACCTAAACAAAATATTCAAACTTGCATCCGATAACAGGATACCTATAACGGAAGTTCCTGATCAGAAATTAACCGACCTGGCCGGAAAAGTAAATAACCAGGGAATTGTTGCGGGCATTTCTGAAATAAGCTACATCGAATTTGAAGACTGGCTTGATAATATCGAACCCGATTCTGATACCGCAATTCTGCTTCTGGATGAAATTGAAGATCCACACAACTTTGGTGCGATACTCAGAACTGCCGCGGCAGCGGGTATATCAGCGGTAATCGTTCCTAAACACAGACAGGCGCCGGTTAATGCAACTGTTTATAAAACCAGCGCCGGTACTGCCGGAAGAATCCCCATCGTGAGAGCCGTTAACCTGAACCAGGCCATTCTCTCTCTTAAAGAAAATAAGTTTTGGATTGCCGGGCTTGATCAAAATGCCGATTCGGTTCTTTGGGAGCAAACGTTTGATGTGCCCATGGCTTTCGTAATCGGAAATGAGGGACGCGGAATGCGCAAAAAAACCGGAGAACATTGTGATTTTTTACTTTCACTTCCAATGGAAAATAATGTGGAGTCTCTGAATGCCTCGGTGAGTGCAGCTCTTGTTTGTTATGAATGGAGAAGGCAGAAGATGAATCTTTCTTGAAATGGATTATGATTATTTGCTCGAAACTAACATATAGCTACATCTCTCTCTGACACTTTTCACCGGGGAAAAGTGTCCTACCAAAGGCATCGCTTCGGGAAAAACCCGCCGGCTTGGATTTCTTACGGTGGGGTTTTTCCTTTTTAAAACTCTAAATTTTTAAAAAGAGATATTCGCGCTTAAAGTGTGTCCGTCAGACTCAATACCGGTTTACGGCAATTGAATGCCACCTTGATCATTTAATGGTAATTACATAATTGCAATATATTGAACCGTTACTGTTCATATTTTTTCTATAACTCATGCGGATTTGAGACAGTCAATTCAGAAACAGATTGAAAGTCTGTAATATTTCTCGTAATCAGGTGCAATTTATGAACAAGTGCTGTAGCTGCAATGAGCGCATCCGGAAGCTTGATGGAGTGTTGTTTGCGGAGACTAATACATTTTTCAACCACCGGTTCAGACAAACCCAGTACAACAGAATCATTTACAAATTCTTTCAGAAGTGCTTCTTCATTAGCGGGCGCATTAAATCCCAACAATTCTATCCGGGTAATGACCGAGATAAGTGGAGTACGGTCAATAATTTCTGATACAAAATCCATTCCCTGCGAAGGAAAACGGTTTGCCAAAAAATCGATGACAGCGTTTGTATCAATCAGGTAGTCCTCGCCCACTCCTCTCTGCTTTTGTTTATTTCATCCAGCATCCGTACGGCAGTATCTTCCGACAATCTGCCGGCATAACGATTTGCTATTCCTTTTTGACCCTGCTTTTCTCCCTCCAAAAGCCTGATAATATTCAATGACTCAAGTTCCTTAAGCAGGCGGTATGCTTCATCATTTTTTATTTCAATAAGGACTGTTTTCATAACCTTAACTGTGTTTCTTCAAATCAATATAGTATAAATGAATTGGCCAATCAATGCAGGGTAACACTAATGATATCAGGGCTTAGTCTACTACGCTAAAGCCTGCCTGCAAAAGCATAGGCAAAGGCAGGCTTCGTAGACCAGAAGGTTCAAGTCGCAGGTTCTCCTCCCACTCACCCTCTCTCCTCCTCACAGTTACCCCACTCTCAAAATCTTCTTTTTACTATTGAATCAGCCAATCTAACATGCCGTAAGATTTCAAACGAGAAAACCCTCCTCCACAAATGCTGCGGAAGTCAGGCTCACCGGCTGATGAAAAAGCCATAAAACCCTTCAATCGTAAAGCAGGTAAGTTTTTCTGAGTTCAATAAAATCAGAATTATTGAAATCAACCGTCATTGGATTTGCATCACCCGACAGCAGGCCATCAATTTTTTTGGTTCCGGTCAGGTTATACATGAAGGGCTTAATCTCTGCATCAGGGGTTGCATTAACGAGTGTTTGAAGTATCTTCAACCCAATTCTGAAAGGGTCAAAATCATATCCGGTCACTTCTATCTCAATCCCCTTTACCTTTTTATCCTGATGTTTGGGGGTCGGGGCTTTGCCGGGTATCGAAACGGGCGTAAATTCAGTGCGTTTTATATTGATTTGATCCGATAAATCATCCAGCTGTACAATGTCCCTGTCGGATAAATCTGTTTCGGGTGACCCCAAAAGCAGAAACGGTTTTTCTGTCCCTCTCCCCTCTGATAAATTTGTACCTTCAAAAAAGACTGTGCCGGGATAAACGAACGCCTGATCGAATGTGCCAAGGTTCGGTGATGGCGGAATCCAAGCCAGGCCGGTATCGGGCCAAATCATATCCCGCTGCCATCCCTCCATTTCAATCACATGTACAGCCGGTT
>SLAU01000200.1 GCA_007126675.1 Balneolaceae bacterium | reverse complement strand
CGGAGATTCTCAAATCGTTGATCAAATTCCCGGCAGCAGCGGCAGGTCAGTTCAGTTTGATCCGTTTGAAATTTCGGAAGAGGGAGATTATCTGATTACGTTTACCATCGAGTATGAAACGGAATCGGGGACCGGTCAGGATCAGATTTCAGGCGAATTCACTGTAATTGATCCGGCATCGCAGGAAGGAATCATAATCAACGGTACAATCAATGAGCCCGACTGGGTGAATTTCGCGCAAAAAACAACTAATAATGCAGGGTTTGGAGATAACAAAGATGTAAAAGGACTCTACATTTTTGCTGATAATGATTCGCTATACCTGGCAGTGGATGCGGAACTGGCATTTGAAGGAAATAATGGTGATGGGATCGGAATTATGCTTGAGTTTTCAGAGCTTGAAGGTATCCCGGCCGGAGAACCTCTTGGAAGTGCACCGGGCGCAGTTCACTTTTTAAATCCGGGAAATGAGTACACTGATTTCACAATGTCGTTTGATGTTGATCTTGGTATATCGATGTCATGGGCGCAGCAACAGATTGTGCTAAGTATGGCACGTTACCAGGAAAGCGGTAATGAGGGGGCCGTTATTTTAAGTTCAACGGATGCTCCGGGAGGTGACGGTGAAGTGGGAACCGGGCCTGAAGCGCACACAGGATTTTTACCGGAAAACAGTGTCAGGTATGCTTTCAGAGAAAGCGGTAATCCGGAAACCGGGCTTGAAATCGCCATTGCGAAAGATGCGCTTGGAATAAGCGATGGTGATGTAAGGGCTTTTGGTTTCATTGTTTCGGGAACTGCATTTTTCTCAAATGTAACTGTGCCCGGTAACGTGGGCGGTTCCAATCCCGGATTTAGCGCAACCTTCCATGATGCTGCAGGCGGGCCGTTTGTGTCGGGCTGGGTATCACTTGCTGATCTTGAAGTTGAAGAAACGGTGCCATCAGCCCCTCAGCTTAGCGAGCCGGTTGGAGGAGTTGCCGTGGATCCGATTCCGGATTTAAAATGGCTGCCGGTGTTTAATGCTGATACCTACCAGGTGCAGGTTGCAGATAACGACGAGTTCGATGGTGCATCGATACTGCTTGATGAAGTTACGCAAGACACTTCGATCGTATTTAATGAAGCTGCCGAGCAGGTTTACTATTGGAGGGTACGAGCCGAAAATGAAGCCGGTACAGGTGAATGGAGCAGTGTAGAATCATTCAGAATCGGAGATGATGAAGTAACACCGGATGAAATCACACTGCGTCAAAACTATCCGAATCCTTTTACTGCAGAAAACGGCACAGAGATAGAGTTTGATCTGCCCGAACAGGCACAGGTACGGCTCGAGGTATTTGATATGCTGGGAAGAAGAGTTGCTGTGTTGGTTGATGGTGTAGTAGATGCCGGCGAACAAAGTGTATTTTTAGATACAGCAGGATTTGCAAGCGGTGTGTATATCTACAGATTAGTTATAAATGGCACAACCTTAAATCGAAAAATGACTGTTTTCAGATAAAGATAATTAGATCATGAGAATTGTTATGCTAATGGCTATTTTTGTAGCGTAAGTTTTTATAAAAATAAAGGTTTTACAACATTGACTTAATATAGATTTAGAAGTTTGCAGGCCACCTTTAATTCAATCCCATTCTGCCATGGTACTGCAAAAAGATATACTTCCTGATTTAAGCTCAACTAAATACCAGATCAACTTTGCAAAAACTGATAGAGAAATTGAAAATGCGCTTCAACTCAGGTACGACATTTTTAACGTTGAGCTGAAACGCGGTTTCAACTTTAAAAGTGGCCGCGATTATGATGAGTATGACAAGCAGTTTCACCATCTGCTGGTAAAAGGCCAAAACGATGAAATAATAGGAACTTACCGGCTGCAAACATGGGAGCAGGCACAACAGGGTTTGGGCTTCTACTCTGAAAAAAGGTTTGATCTCAGCGGTATACCAATAAGTAATCTACAGGAAAGCGTTGAAGTGGGCCGTGCCTGCATTCGAAGTGATCACCGCAGCGGCCGTGTGCTTTTTATGCTTTGGAAAGGGCTGGCGGCATATATGCAGCATTTTAATAAACGCTATCTGTTTGGGTCTTCTGCTATAACAGGTTCAGATCTTCATAAAGGCTGGAAAGCCTACAGAAAATTAGAAGAAAAGGACTATCTGCACGCCAATTTCACAGCACCGGTGCTCGATCATTACCGGTTTGCGGAACCAGAAAATCTCCATCACGATGAGAAGGAAAATTTACCGGGACTTTTTAAGAATTATCTCGATATCGGGTGTAAGGTTTGCGGCGGCCCCGCTTTCGATCAAAAAGCAGATTCCATCTATTTTATTACTATGCTCGACATTAATGGCCTGACCGACAGAACCCGAAAACTATTCTTCAGTTAATTTTTTAAATTACCTGATGGCTTCAATTCGCTCTGTCTTTAAGACTGCACTCATTATTGGATGGACTCTATCCTGTTATGCGGCATATCTGCTGGTCTACCTTGTGATCCGCCTTTTTGGGTTGCGTTATGAAGGATGGCGAAATAAGCTGATGTGGTTTTGGTCTGGCGGGTGTTGCAAAATACTTTCAATTAAAATTACAGTAATCGGTAACCCGCCCAAAGCACCATTCTTTCTTGTATCAAATCATTTAAGCTACATTGATATCTTACCGCTCTACCAGCACCTGAACTGCACATTTGTAGCAAAAAAAGAGGTACGCATCTGGCCGCTGCTTGGGTTTATGGTTATGACGATGGGAGTCATTTTTGTAGACCGAACCCGGAAAAGAGATGTTACCCGGGTAAATGAATTGATATCCGGATCATTAAATGAGAAACAAGGGGTTGTTATTTTTCCTGAAGGAACCACATCACCCGGAAAAGAGGTGCTTCCTTTTCGGTCTCCGTTACTTGAGTATCCCGCCGCGAAAGGTATCCCCGTACATCATGCTTCTATCCGTTATGAAACAGGCGAAAAAGATCCTCCTGCCTCAGAAAGTGTATGCTGGTATGGCGGGCAGCATTTCGGAAAGCATACACAAAAACTGGCTGCAAACCGGAATATTTATTGTACAATTTCATTCGGGGAAAAAAGCCAAATCTACAATGACCGGAAAGAGCTGACTAATGAATTGCATAAGGGGGTAAGTGAAATATTTTCACCAATGGCCTGACTGTCTTCTTTCACTCACTTAATTTGCTTTGCCCAATCAGCGAGTGTTTGCTGCGGTTTGCCAAACTCATCCCAGGTGCGTTCAGAAACAAACTTTTCATCATAGTGGTTGATGGCATCCAGGATATGATACTGAAAGTCCAGAGTTTTGGAGAACGGTTTCAGTATTTTAAACACCTGCATCGGCACGCGTGTTTTTTTCAGATTTTTTGATGAATAGTTTTGAATAAACAGGTCGATCGCTTCATCCATGTTCATTGCCTCCGGTCCCTGAACGGCATATTCACGATCTTCATCATGCTGCTGCCGGAACGCTTCGCCCACCATGCGCGCATAATCTTCGGTGCCGATCCAGCAGCTTTTTGTGGTTTGTTCCCCGGCAAGCAACACCCTGTTTCCCCTGATTTGCAGCTCCGCCAGATTTTCGTAAAAATTGGAAGGATAGAAAATGGTAACCGGTATATCCGCTTCTCTGAGAATACGAACCGCCTCCCGTTTGTAATCAAAAACCCACCATCCGTTTCCTTCGTAATCTTTTACCAGTGATGACAGGTATGCGATCCGTTTTATCTGCGCCTGTTTTGCTGCTTTTATGGCATTTTTGAGTCCTTCGATTTCCGTTCTGAAATCTGCATCTTTTTCATACGGACCTGTTGAGAGATTCAGGTAGAGATAGTCTACATCACGAAATGCGGTAAGCAGGCTGCCGGGATCGGAAAGATCCCCTTTCTGCAGGTGTACTTTTGAATTAAGCAGCTGTTGGCCCTTCAGCATGTTGCGCACAACGGCGGTTACCGAATATCCCTGTTGCACAAGCCGGTTAGTTACATGCTTTCCCAGCATACCGGTGGCACCTACAACAGCTACCTGTCGGATTACTTTCATGATGTGAGTTTTTCCAGGTTATTAAGCAAATGGTGCAGGTGCGATTCTATGGTATCGTACGGGCGGTATCCCCGTGCCATTATTCCAAATTCATTTCCTACTTTCAGCATTAGTGTGGGGAAACCAGTGGCTCCGGCTTTTTGGCACCATGCAAACTCGCTTTCAGCTTCTATCTTTGACCAATCATCATTATAGAGTTCAAGGAAGCTGCCGCTGTCTATTCCAAGATCTTCAGTAATCTGCAGATAGGTGTCCGTTTCGTTCAGGTTTTTACCCTCTTTAAAAAGGGCGCGTTGCATAGCGCCGGCAAACGGTACTGCTTTATCCAAAGCCAGCTTGTTTACGGTTACTTGTGCCCGGCAGGGCGGAAGCGAGTCGTAGATGTAGCTGCCCTCTTCGGCGAGCAGTTTAAAATTTTGTCCAAACTGAACGCCGGTAACTTTTTCGACCTGTTGCATTCCGTCAATGATATAGCTGTGGCCATCTTTTATGGATGTAACTCTTTCTCCGGTTACAAGCCCACCGGTTTTTACTTCTGCGTCAAGTTTACCTTCAAATCGTTGTAATAATTTTTCGAGTACAGGGTAGAAACCATAGCACCAGCCGCAGAGGGGATCGTAGGCGTAAATCAGGGTTGGCTTAGTCATCGTTGTCTTTTGGTTTTTTTACTTTTAATCCAACTACAGGATTGTCGTCTAAATTATCAAGACTTAGATCAGCCAGGCGTTCGCCGGCCTCTTTAATGGGTATCGAGATAGCACTGGCCCCGGCTTCCTGCATTTTTATTGCTTCCTCTTCTCGCATAGTAAGTACATAAATTATTCCGTCAAAACCGGTATTTCGCAACATTCTGGTGGCGTTTTCTTTTACGCTTTCATTCCCCATGGCAATCATAACCGATTTTATTCTATCCAGTTCCAGTTTGGCCCACAGATCCGTATCCTGAATATCACCATAAACTACTCGTCGGCCGGCTTCAAGATTCCGCTCTATACGGTCGGGGTCAATGTCCATCCCAACAACGGGTTGCCCTTGTTCTTTCAGTTTATCATATGCAGCTGTACCGGCATTTCCCATACCAATTATTAAAAATTCGGCGGAACCAAGAGAAATAGGTTGATGCTCGGGGTGATCTACATCACGTTCAATGCGGACGAGATAATCATGCCATTTTTCCCAAATTTTTTCTTCCCAAATTGTTAACGGAGCATTAATGGAATAAGATATTGCGGTTATTAGACCGAGAGTTACCACGGCTGACTCCGGAATATAACCGTTTGCCGCAGCTACCACACCTGCAATAAGTGTAAATTCACTGTAAGCTGTAAGTGTTACGGTTGATAAAAAACCGGTTCGGGCACGCAGCTTGAACCCCATGAACAATACATAAAACAGGATTGATTTAAAGGGTAAAATCAAAATCACCAAAAGTATGAACCAGAACTCTGATGCTTGCGGAATACCGATTAATCCAATTTCGAGGAAAAACCCAACTAAAAAAGCCTCTTTGATCCCCCACATTTTTTTACCGATTTCATCTGCTCTTGAATCGGTTGCAAGCAGCATCCCCATAACAAGTGCACCAAGCTCACCTGAAAGATTGAAAAGATCAAACAGAGCATATCCGCCGATAGCCAGTAAAAGTCCAAATAACAGAATTAATTCGTCTTCCTGTAAAACGGTAATAAACCATTCCAATATCGGGCGCAAAAGCGGCAGTCCCAAGAGAAGCAGGCTCCACTGAGAAGGTATACCCCCGCCCGTAAATGCCACAATAGCAATCGCAACAATATCCTGTATGATCAGAATTCCGATAGCAACCCTTCCGTAATAGGCCCCAAGTTCTCCTCGTCTTTCAAGAGTTTTTGCCGTAAGTACGGTACTTGAGAAACCCAGTACGATTGAAATGATGATCGAGGCCGTCAGATCATAACCAAAATGAAGACAGATTGGAATGAATATTAACGATGTAATCGACAAATGAGTTAGAGCTACACCATAAACTTCTTTGGCAACAATATTCTTGACACGAATATGCATGCCAACTGTAAACAGAAGAAAGGTTTTGCCGAGATTAGATATCTCCTCCAGCATACTTCCGGCCTCATAGCCGTAAAATGATAAGGCAAGCCCGGCAGCGAGATAGCCAACAAGAGGGGGTAAACGTAACTTTGATACGAGCATCCCCAGAACAAATGCTGCACTAACCCAAATTATGTCCATTTAGTAAGCTTGATATGCGTTTTTGATTGAATAAGCCCTAAAGATAAAAAACCTTTATGCGGAATTAAGAAATTTTATCATGCTTTCAAGATGCTGAATTTCATCCCGGTTAACGGTATGACCCATGTTGGGATAAATCTTTTTTGTGACTGCAGCATTCAGTTTTTCCAGGATATCTGCACTTTCGTGTACTCTCTTTTCGGGGATGTGCGGGTCTATATCAGAACATCCGAAAAATGCAGGTGTGTTTTCAAGTGATCCGCTGTAGTTGTTTGGGTTTAATGTATCACCAATCAAACCACCGCTGAATGCAACTAACCCTCCATACTTTGCAGGATGACGCGCCACAAACTCTGAGGCCAGGCAGGCACCCTGCGAAAAACCAAGAATCACAATTTTCTCTCTTGGAATGCGGCTTGATTCGAGATCAGTCACAATATCAAAAATTGCCTGAAGACCTGATGAAAGGCCAGGTTCATTTTTTTCGGTTGGTGCAAGAAAAGAGTGGGGGTACCACTGAAATCCGGTTGCCTGCGGAGCCACAAGATGAAAACCGGAAGTATCCAGTTCGTTGGCAAGGGTTATTATACTTTCGGCTGTTGCACCCCGGCCATGAATCAT
>SLAU01000132.1 GCA_007126675.1 Balneolaceae bacterium | reverse complement strand
CGCCGGATTTACTTCTGCATCCATATTAATCACGATCCAGCAGTCTTTGAGCTTTTTCAGCACCTTCGGTTCCTGGATAGTTCTCTACAATAGAATTGAGCAGAGACAGGGCGTCACCTCTTCTTCCCTCCCTGATATATATTTCTGCGGTTCTATACTGTGCTTCTGCAACCCAGTTATCATACACTCCAAACAACACTCTAACTTTAGAAAATTCTTCAAGGGCACTTTCACGATCACCCTGAATCATGTAAGATCTTCCGAGCATAAATTGAGCTTCAGCACCTACTGCAGTGGTATTATTTTCAGCTACAATTCTGAAAAATCTTCGTGCCTCTTCAACCCGGTCATCTTCGAGTAGCACCTTACCCAGGCCGGTTCTTGCGGCATCATTCCCTTCATTAATTGATAGCACCCGCTCAAAGTTTTGCCTTGCATCCTGATGGTTACCCAACCCAAGATTTGCATTACCCATCCCCAGATATGCTTCCTGAATAAACCGGGAATCTTTTTCAGCGAGCTCTTTGTAGGTTTGCAATGCAGCATCGTAATTCGACTTTTGAAGTTCGATCTGCCCAAGCCCCGCCATGGATGGCGCAGCTCTTTCAGAGTTGGGGAACTCATTAATGATTGTACGATATGCTTCTGCGGCTCCGTCATTATCGTTTAATCTCAGATAGGCATCAGCCATATTAAAATAGGCTTCAGGCATCATATTTTCATTGTTTGTGATCCGCAAATATTGACGAAATTCTGCCACTGCCCCTGTATAATCACCGGAGTGCAGTGTGTTTTCTGCTTGACGGAACCGCAGGCGGTCTGCCGTTGCAGATGTTGGATTCTCACTCAGAAACTCTTCCAGATACTCGGTACTTTCATCTTCCAACCCTGACGAAAGTTGTGCAAACTGAATTCCGTTTATTGCTTCCAGGATGTAATTACTTCTGGGGTAATTTCTTAATACATTTTCATACTCTTCTATAGCCCGTTCAAAATCACCGGCATTATAAAAAGCGTCTCCGATATTATACTGAGCTCTTGCCGCCCACTCAGTGCCGGGGAATCGTTCAATTACGGTAGTAAACTCTGCTACTGCCTGGTCATAATTTCCTGTATTCAGGTAGATATATGCGATATTGTACTGTGCCTGTTCCCGAAGTGAGCTGTATGGATAAATTCTCAGCATTCTCCGGAATTGAGTAACAGCTTCAAAATTTCTATTCATCCGGTAATGGCTGTTGGCCACCTGGAACATGGCATAATCACCGCCGGGTTCAGCTCCTATTGCCTTATTGTAGTACTCAAGAGCTTCTCTGTACTTTCCCTGCGCATAGAATGCATCACCGATTCTAAGCTGGGTATCCGTTTCGAACGGGTAAAGTGCAATAGGCGGGGGATCGTAATTTTCAAGAAAATCGACCAATGGCTCCACAGCGTTGGCGAACTCACCCATCATAAAATAGGACCAGCCTAATGCATATTTCGCAGCACCAACAAGTTCATGCTCCGGATTTTCTCTTATAAATCTTGCAAATTGTGATGATGCCGGTCCGTAATTACGGAATTGATAATGAGAATCTGCACTCCAAAACAGAGCTTCACGTCCCAGGTCTGATTCGGGCCACTCATCATACACAGCCTCAAAATCGGGTTGTGCCTGTCTGAATGCCTGATTACTATAACGAACCCAGGCCATCTGGAACCGTGCCTGACGCTTTAATGCAGGATCGAGATCCGTCATTTGCTCGGCAATCTCAAAGGTTTCGAGAGCCCTGGCATATTCAGAGTTTGCGTAGTAAACCTCACCTAAAAATGTCAGAACCTCACCGGGGTTCTCGAGTTGATCTGCTACCCTTGCAAGAGGCAATAATGCTTCAATCGCTTCTCCGTAAAATCCGACTTCAAAAGCTGTGACAGCCCATTCAAAATATGCCTGCTCAAAAAACACACCTTCATCAAACCGGCGTCCAAAATCGCGAAAAGCATCCAGTGCCTGCTGGCGCCGGCCTGCCAGTTTATTATTTACCGCTTTGTAGTATAATGCCTTTCTTGCTGTTTCATCATCACCAACTGCTGCGTTGCCAAATGCTTCAGCCGCCCAGTGATAAATTTCCTGTTTATGATAAACCCAGCCCAGCCCGTAGTGAGCAATACGCGCCTGATCTTCATCATCAGCCCGGTTTATATACATTCTGTAAAGGCGGGTCGCATTCCGGAAATCATTTAAAGCGTTGTAGCTCTCAGCCATCAGAAACACAGCTTTCGACCTGTTTTCATCATCAAGATGATGAATCGCATCATTAAAAGCCTTAATAGCATCTTCATATCTTCGCTGCTGGTAGTAGGATTCACCCAAAGCCGTGCCAATACGTCTGGTCATATCATGAAACGGATGCCGTTCTCTCAGCAGTTCAAAAGCATCTGATGCTTCCGCATACTTTTCTTCTTCGAGGTATAATCTTCCGCGGGCATAAAGTGAGCGGGGTGACCAATCGGACCTTCTGAATTCATTGGAGAGTTCAAGAAAATATTTTCGGGCAGTGTCAAGATCTCCGTCTGATACTGCATTCTCTGCAATGTTGTAATAGAGTTCCTGCTTTTCCCTGCTGCGCTGCGGATAGTTAAGAGCCTGTATTCCTCTTTTTACGGCATCCGAATATTCTCCCCGTTGTTTGTGTTCATTTGCAAGCTCTTTAAGTAAAAGAGCAGAAAAGCGGCTGTGTGGGTGCTCTGCTACGTATTGATCAACTGCGAGACCGGTACGGGTTGAATCTAATTGTATTTGCGTTCTGGCGTAGAAGTAATGAGCGGTTGTCTGTATTTCGCTGTTAAGCGATTCTGAGGACCTTGCTTCATCAAAATAAGATGCCGCTTCGGCATAAAGCCCTTTTTCAAACAGTTCGATTCCAACCTGCAGCTCATCGTCAACCGGATTTGGCTGATGCTGTGCAAATAGCGTGTTCGGATTTGCCGAAATCAAAAAAGTGATAAACAGAATTAAGCCGGTAAAACGATTCATGGAACAGACATGGGGACAATTGAAATTCTTATATGAGCAATATACCAAATCAGCGATTTTTGTTCCCACCCTGAGCTGTAAAAAATCTTTCACAGATCCAGATATCTCATCAGTTCGTCTGCACGGGATGTCAGGTCAACCTGCATTAAATCCTGCCGGTTTTCAGTGGTGGTTACATAGCCATGCCGCTCAAGAGCTGCTGTTACTGCTGATGTATCCTGTAAATTAAGTTTAAGGGAAACCTGGAGCCTTGGAGAACTGTCGTTCTGATGATCAACGGTTAATCCAAGAATTTTCGCACCTTCCGATTCAATCACATTTACCAGCTTGGTAAGTGTAAAGTCAGCTTCAGCCATCTCTACCGTAATTACCGAACCAAATGTGGCAATATTCAGCATTTTGCTGAACGCTTCAAGCACATCTTTCTTTTCGATGATACCGATAAACGATTCGGTTTGATCAACAAGAGCCATAAACCTTACTTCGTAGTGAAGCATTTTTCTTGCCACTTCAAATATGTGCTCATTTTCATAGGAAAAAACAGGCGGCTCTAGTTCGATATCGGAAATATCTGCAGATTCATCATCAACATCAGATAAATTTGAAAAAACAGCCTGTCCTGCAATTTTCAATGTAGCAGGGTCTATAACCGGAATATTTTCCGTTTGCCACGCATCCATCTTATTGATCGCTGTTGTAATATCATCAGATATATGAAGCGGGGTAAAGCTGTTATTTATGAGTTGTTTTGCTATCACGTTTAATTATCCGATTGTAGCTGTTTCAAGTTCATCTAACATCGATTCGAACCTGCTTTGTTCTTCTTTGGTTATACTGCCTTTAACTATAACGTAATTTTCTTCAAATTGTTCGCTTTCAACATTTGCTGATTCATGCAGGTATGCAACCGCCTTATAATGTGCTACCGGTACATTATAAGAAAAAGAAACATAGTCTTCTTCAATTAAAGATTCTATCCTTTTTTGCAAATTTCCAAGCCCTATATGCCTTTCTCCTGAAACAAACTCTGCGTCCGGGTATTCTTTTTTTAGCTCAATAAGCCGTTGCGGCTCCAGAAGGTCAATTTTATTAAATACAAGTATCTGTTTGGTTTTGTTAACCTTTAACTCTTCCAGAGTGTTGTTTACAACTTCAATGTATTCATCTATCATTCGATTTGAGGCATCAACCACATGTAACAGAAAATCTGCTTCCCGAACCTCGTCAAGTGTGGATTTAAAGCTTTCTATAAGATTATGCGGCAGTTTGCGGATAAATCCTACCGTATCAGAGAGTAAAACTTCATGATTTTCCATTTCAAGCCTGCGAACTGTTGAATCAAGAGTAGCAAACAGACGATCTTCAGCCAGTACTTTGGTATCAGTTAAAGCATTCATCAAAGTAGATTTACCGGCGTTGGTGTATCCAACAAGTGCTACACGGTTGCTTCCTTCACGTCCTTTCCGTTGGGTAGTTCTCTGACGATCCAGTTTTTCAAGCTTTTCTTTTAGTGTCGAAATCCGGTCACCTACTAATCTCCGGTCAGTCTCGATCTGTGTTTCACCGGGACCCTTTGTACCAATACCCCCTTTTTGGCGCGAAAGGTGAGTCCAGAAACGTGTAAGCCGCGGTAACAGATATTGTAACTGAGCAAGCTCTACCTGCGTTTTAGCAGCTGACGTTTTGGCACGCGATGCAAATATGTCAAGAATGAGTCCGCTTCTGTCAAGCACTTTAGTATTCGTGCTTTTTTCAATATTCCGTATCTGAGTAGCGCTCAAATCGTCATCAAAAATCAACAAATCAGCTCCTTTTTCGGATACCATGTTGCCCAGCTGCTTAAGTTTTCCGGTTCCGATATATGTGCTTGGATCGGGGTGCGGACGGTTTTGAAGCACTTTTTCTAATGTTTCCGCACCTGCGGTATCGGCCAGCAATTCCAGTTCGTCAAGATATTCGGCTGCGAGAAACCGGGGAGTTTCATAACCATAAATCCCAACAAGAATTGCTTTCTCTCTGTTGAACGTCGGTTTTCTTAGATCTTCTAACAAGATGTATAACTATTTATTTAAACTTAACTGATATTGGTTTAATCAAGAGTTTTGATGTTAAAGTTGGAATCAACTACCGGAGTCATCGACTTACCAATCTTCAGTGAAATAATTTTTTCGAACTTTGAAACTTTTCGATCCGGCACAAAAAGCTCTAAACGTGTAACATCAGGTATTTTATCAAAATCAATACCGTTTTGATACATAAAAACAAACTCAGACCCTTTATGGTCCTGTTTCTCTACATAATCGCAAATTTGATGCCAGGCTACGGTTTGTGAAGGATCATTTATGTTTTTAACAATTCCATGGTCGGTGATATAACTTTTTGAAGCAAAAAAACTCGATACCCACCAGCTCAGTCCCATCCAGGTATAACAGCCAAATATTGTATAATAGGCTTCGAGCTGATACCTGAATACTAACGCAACCATTATTAAGATTGAAAAAAGAAATACTCCTGAAAAAAGCGGATATCCCCAAAGTTTGCCGGATTTCCAGCTCATGCGCACATTACGCAGCCTTATCGCATTCGAAATTGAATATAAGGCAAGAAATGTTGAGCCGAGCGTAAATAACGCCAGTAACAAGACAAATAAACTGTGTATTTCAGTAGTTATGTTCACAAATATCAGCTAATGGATTCTGCTTTGTAATGTCGTGAAATTATTGATTCCAGAAATAATAAAATTATTGCGATAGTAACAAACCAATGCCAAATTTCTTTTCCGAATGAAGCTGACTCAAGGTGTCCCGCAAATTGCTCCAAATCATGATCAATTGACTGTATCCTGAAGCTTTCAAACATCAGGTCAAAAATATCTTCGGCATCTGCTATACTTAACGAAAAAAGATCTGATTCCATTGCATTTTGGTTCACTGCGTGTATTTGCTCATTTTCTCCATATTTCATACTAATCCAGCCGGGCTCCCACTCCTTGCCGGCGTAACTGACTTCAGTCCCCGAAAAAGTTTGCCTTACATTTGGCGCAATTGTTTCATCGTTATACTCTAACAATATTTCGCCTGAATGTCCACGAGCAATTTCGGTTCTGAAAGGCGAACCGAGTGTATGATTGTTGAGTGTTGCGCCAGCTCCGGAAACAAGATAATTCACAGTTCTGAAAAATAACGGTGCAAAAAGCGGCTTAATCGGGAAGTTTGACCAGCCCGGATCTGCTCCAATTGCAGAATAAATCAGCCTTCCGCTGCCCACCTGCGATTCAGCGAGCACAACATTTCCGGTCCGGGTTGATAGAATCGGAGTCGTATTTCTGGCACTTCCCTGTTCAATTCTGTAGTAGTAAAAAATTTCAGGAACGTTTAGCCTGATCTGCTCCTCTTCCTGTTTTTCAAACATCGCCTCAAGAATCGGATGGCCCTCTGATGGGGTTGCAAGCCTGTCGATAGAAGTAAATGAACCGTAACTGCCAACAACGTCACGATAACTACCCGCTTCGCCGGAGCCAAGCAATCGATTGTAGCTGCTTATACTGCCATCAGCAGCCGGTAACAGTAAAAGACCGCCGCCACCCTGAACTTTATCAATCAATGGCTGAGACAGATAATCCGGTACAGAACGAACACCATTCAGTACAACCGCATCATAATCTTCAAAACTGTCTGGCGTCACATCATCAATGCTTACATAATCAACGGTAAACAGATCAGCTTCCTCAACAGAAGCATCCAGCAATGGACGCAGGTAAGAACTAAATCCGTCACTTCGTGAACCGGAACGTTCTATAACCAGTAAATTACGCTTAACCGGCAGCTGAACGGCAGCATAATACCTGTTATCGAAAGTCATCTCATCTCCTTCAATCAACAGCTGAACAGGTATGTGAGTGTTATT
>SLAU01000334.1 GCA_007126675.1 Balneolaceae bacterium | reverse complement strand
GTTGTATCAGCCGGCATGTTAAAATAAACCTCTATCCATTCAACGGTGCTTGTGTCTGGCTGAGCACTGTAACCGTTTGCAGCAAATAGTAATAAAAAAGCAAACGACAGGCTTTTGCAATAGCGTAATAACTTCATATTAAATGAACTAATTAATCAGTCTTTGAAAAATAAGGGATTTTGGGGTAACTTCGATTAATATCATCATTTACAGTAATTATCTCATGAAAATCTTAAATCCGCTCCATTGGAAAAAATCTTTCCTGATTACAATTCTGGCAGGTTTTGTAGTGCTATGGTTTTCATTTTTTGATACTTACAGTTTGCTCACAAAGTTTCAGCTTGAATCTCAGAAAAAAGAATTAATAGAGAAAACAAGAGATCTTGATCAAAAAACGGAAGAACTGGAGCAAAAAATATCTGATTTGAAAGAAAATTCAGATCTTCTCGAAAAAATTGCGCGGGAAGAATATGGGATGCGTAAACCCGGAGAAACTATTTACAAAATTAAGCCTGCTGAATAATTCGGGTACATCATTAGTGGCAATTTGTGTATTTTCGTTGCGATAATTTAAACTAAGGATATGGGATGATTGCAATAGGTATCGATTTAGGAGGTACAAACGTAAAAACAGCTTTAGTTGATGTAAATGATGGCTTTATCAAATTGCACAGTTTCCCCACTGAAGCTAATAAGGGCAAAGAGTATGTTTTAAATAATATTGCCTCACAGGTTAAGAAACTGATCGGTAATGGCGAATACTCTCCAATTGGTATTGGAATGGGAATGCCGGGCATGGTTACTCTTGACAGAAAGAAAGTAAAAAATCCGCCAAATTTGCCGGGATGGAAAGTAGAAAATGTGGCCGATGAAATAACAAAGAGAACCGGGCTGCCCTGTGTTATTGAAAATGATGCAAATCTCGCTGCTCTTGGCTCCTCTACTTTCGGTGTTGGTAAGAACTTTTCTGATTTCATTATGATAACACTCGGCACCGGGGTTGGAGGGGGAATCATCATAAACAACAAGATTTACAGAGGCTCAACCGGGGCAGCCGCTGAACTTGGCCATGTAATCATCGATTATCACGGACCCCTATCAAACAGTAACACTCGAGGCGGAGTTGAGGCTTACCTGGGTCAGCGTTTTTTGAGCCGATATGCGGCTGATCTAATCAGACAGGATCCTGATAATCCGCTCTATAAAAAGTTTTCTGAAAATTTTAATACCCTCGAACCCGTTGACCTTTCCAAAGCAGCAGAAAGCGGGAATGAACTTGCAATAGAAATCCTCAAAAAAAGCGGGCAAAAGTTGGGATACGCAATTGTGAACTATGTTCACATTTTAGATATCAGGAAAATTGTGGTAAGTGGCGGTGTTGCAAAAGCAGGCAAGCTTTTACTAGACCCAGCCACTGAAACCGCAAAAACTTTTTTAATGCCTCCTTTTTTAGAAGATTTTGAGATTATTTATGAGTCGCTTGGAAATGAAGCAGCAATTCTGGGTGCCGCAAGTCTTGCTTTTGCTGAGCTAAGTTAAAAGCTTCGATTCATGAAGTTAACATTATCCCTATTTAAACTGATACTTTTACCCCTTCTGGTATTCGTAACAGTTATAGATATGTTAACCGCTCAGGATGCCAGTGATGCCTTTCGAAGTGCTGTGAACGATACAATTCCTGCCGTAGTAAACGATACAACTGAAGTTGGAATAAGTCCTGAAGCTGCCGCCGATACCATAGATGCACAACTTCCCGGATTAGATGAGGATGGTGAGGTTCCGCCCCAGCGTGCACAAACCCGTGAGGCAGAGAGAAGGGCAACAGGCGATATTGTAACTTTCCAGGCAAGAGATTCACTCACGTTTAATTTCAGAGGTGAGCGTACAGGGGCTTTATATGGTTCGGCAAATGTAAATCATGAATCAGGAACGTTAGAGTCGGGAAAAATTGATCTGGACCTGCAAAAAGATTTAGTTGAAGCTTTTGCTCTATCACCGGAAGATACCCTTTCTTACCCCGTTTTAAGGAGAGACGGTCAAGACCTTAGGAGTACCCGTATATTGTACAACTATAAAACTGAAAAAGGAAAGTTTGAAGTTGCGGAAATTGAAGTTGATGATGGTTATTTGATTGGTACTAAAGTTAAAAATGTATCACGCACTGAAGTTTTTATTGAGGATGGAATTTACTCAAGCTGCCCGCCTGATCATATGTACTATTACATACGTGCCCAGCGAATGAAAGTAGTTGATGAAGATGAAGTATTTTTTACAAATGCCCGGCTTTACATTCTTGATATTCCATATCCCCTGATCTTTCCGTTTGGTTACATACCCGCCGGTATCGACAGAAGAAGATCCGGTTTACTGGAACCGACGTACATTTTTCAGAATACATCGAGGCGTGGAATTGGTGTACAAAATCTTGGCTGGTTTCAGTACATCAATGATTATATGGTTGCGCAAACATCATTTGATGTATTTACATCCGGTACATTTTTCAATGAATCGCGTTACCAATATCGTAAAAGTGGCAGCTATAGCGGAAGTATAACCCTGGGATATTCAAGAGAACAGGGCCTTGAACCTACCGACCTGGATTTTGAAGAAATTACAAGCCGCCGTGTTGCAATAACTCATGATCAGCAGCTGTCTCCTTTTGCTAATCTGAGCGCAAATATCAACCTCAATACCTCCAACTATTTTCAGCGAAACTCATTTGACCTTGATGAACGCGCACAAACAAGCAGTACATCAAGAGTTTCGTATCGCTATAATCATCCGGAGGGAAGATATAATTTTAGTGTTACATCAAACCTTAATCAACAGTTCGACAGAAATGCTGCAACACTTACCGGCCCTCAAATGGATTTTTCACTGCGGCAATTTTCACCCTTTGAATCAGACCGGCCAGGAACTGCACAACAAAGCTGGTACGAAAGGATTTCCGTTTCATACAGAAACAGCTTTAATTCGCGATATAATTTTCAGCCAATTGATGCTGACACTGTTGATATAAACTGGTTTGAAGCTCTATTTGACCCGCAAAAATATCGTGAAGCCACCGGCAGGGATGATCACATTAATTATGGATTTGTACAGCGCGCTCAGGTTAGAGCCGGGCAGTTAATCCCCAGCCAGTTTTTAAACGTAAGTGCCAATATTGACTACAATGAATACTGGTACCCAACAACAACAAGCAGAGAATTTGTACCTGAAGAAAACAGAGTGGTAGAGTCACGCGAAAGAGGATTTGCTGCTGCGAGAGATTTTAACACAAGCCTCAATTTTTCGACTACGTTTTACGGAATTTCTCAATCCAGGATCGGAAGTTTTGAGGGGTTACGCCATACGGTGCGGCCAAACGTAAGCTTTAGTTACAGACCGGATTTTTCAAGCGATTTTTGGGGATTTTATGAAGAAGTTCAGGTTGACACAGTAGGCAATACGCAGCGGTTCAACAGGTTCGACAGAGAAGTATTTGGAGGCCCGCCCGCCCAGGAACAGAGAACAGTATCGTTCGGCATAACAAATGTATTAGAGACAAAACGTGTAAGACGCGATTCGACCGGTGAAATGCAGTCTACAACATTACGGCTCATTGATAATGCAACAATTAACTCGAATTATAATTTTGCAGCAGACAGTTTAAAGCTCGGTAATATTAATACAAGCATTTCATCATCTGTGATTGATGGTGTGCGTTTGCGGGCAAGTGCATCTTACTCACCCTATGCACGCGATGAGCAGGGACGGCAAATAGATACATTTTTATGGAATGAAAGCGGCCCCAGAATATTACAGCCATTAAACTATCGCCTTAGTGCATCAACCAGTTTTAGCGGAGGCGGCCATGGAGCCCGGAGAGTACACACACCGCCATACAGGCCATACGATCCGTATGACCAGAGTTTTTTCAGCCCGATTGACAGGCACTTTAATGATCAACCGGTTCAATCTATTAACGCCCCATGGAGTGTTGCTCTCGATTTCAGCTTCTCATGGAATTATCGGTTCGGACAGGATAACACTAAAAGTGCCGTATTAAATGCAAGTAATATCCGGTTTATGTTAACTCCCAAATGGAGTGTGAGTACACGTTTAGGTTATGATTTTATCGAAAAAGAATTAACACCTTCCCAGTTCAGATTAACACGTGAAATGGTATGCTGGAGCCTTTCATTCCAATTTAATCCATTTGGTGATTTCCAGTATTATTCTTTCCGTTTATCACTAAACAGCGGCCAGGTACAAAGTTTATTCCAGAAACTTCCCGGGCTTAATAATCTTGAAAGAAGCTCAAGCCCAACAGGGCGGCCGCCGTCTTTCTAAACACACATTATACTCAGCGTTCGTCTCTTTTCCTGAGATACTTGATGATGTACTTGCCAAAAACATCGAACTCGAGATTAACCAAATCTCCGGCTTTTTCCTGACTTCCGCACTTTATTTCTCTATTGTCTCAATAAATTGATAATCAATGAGTTACAAACCTCTGGAAGATATTCAAGGTGTCCCGAAAGCAATTTCCAACTACTATTATTGGACATCCAAACTTCGAAATATATTTCTTCAGCTTTGAATCATAAGTTATAGCTCTTAGCTTATTCTTAGCTGTATATCTCTCTGACACTTTTCAACGGGGAAAAGTGTCCAAAACCCGCCGGCTTGGATTTCTTCAGGTGGGGTTTTCCTCCGGCTATGCGATGTAAAAAACAATGGTCCATAACACCTTGAGATATCTTAAGCTTCTCACCGGTATGTTTTTTACACCCATCGCATACGCCACAGTAAAACCAAACACCACCTTCAGAAATCACGATGCCGGAAGTTACTTTTCTTTATCAAAACTCTAAATTTAAAAATAGGAGTTAACCGGCCTCTGATTCGTGGAGGCGGTAAGCAGAGCGGGGCGAGGGAGACGTTTTGATAAATCATACCGGTGATAAATGGTTTGCTTGGGAAACAAGAGATGGACCATTGATTTATCTGTCGAAGGAGAACCCCGCGATGGAGCCTGCCTGTCCGCCTCAGGCGGATTCGGAAGGCAGGCCGGAGCGAATCTGAAGCCCTGTCTGCCGACGAGGCGGGCTTGATTTTTCGCTTACTTTTGTATCAAGACAAAAGTAAGGGGATGTTTTAATCAGGCTAGTATTAAGAGTATTAGCTCAGAGTTAATTCCAGGCTGGCTGATCACTTTTGTTTTTTGCCTGTCCGGCTACCAACAGCTCAAGCCAAAGTTCCATTAAAGGTATCCCAATGCGGAGGTCAGGAGCGTTCGTCTCTTTTCCTGAGATACTTGATGATGTACTTGCCAAAAACATCGAACTCGAGATTAACCAAATCTCCAACTTTCTTGTCAATCAGATTTGTATACTCCCACGTATATGGTATGATTGCAACTGTAAAGTAATTTTCACCGGTTCGGGCAATGGTAAGGCTGATACCATCGAGGGCTATGCTTCCCCTGTCCACCACGTAATCGTCGAACTCTTCCGGGTATTCAATATCAATTAAAATATCAGCATCTTCTTGTGATATTTTTTTGATTTCACCCGTGATGTCAACATGGCCCTGAACTATATGGCCTTCGATTGCTTTATCAAGCGTCAATGATCGTTCGAGATTAACTTTACTTCCTTTCTCAAAGCTTCCAAGCGATGTTTTTCGCAGTGTTTCATTTACGCATTGAACTTTAAAGGTTTCAGAATTTTGGGCTGTAACCGTTAAACAAACACCATTTACGGCTATGCTTTCATCTACATGCGTTTCTGCGGCAAAGCTACATGAAATGTGTAATTCTTGTCCGCCTTTAATTGCTTCGATTTTTTCAACAATTCCAACTTCTTCTATTATTCCTGTGAACATATGCTTATTTATAAGTTTGCAGTTAATAACATGTCTTCTCCTATTCTTTCCCAGCTAAAATCTTTAAAAGGTATAATATCTTCCATTCGGTTTATATCAAGGCCTATTACTGATTTTGTACCGCCACCAAGTAATTTTGGAGCGATGAAAAGCTTTAGCCTGTCAACAAGCCCGCGCTTCAGCAATGCTGACGACAACTGCTGTCCTCCCTCAATCAATACGGAATTAACACCTTCATCACCCAGCAGCGTCAGAGCCTTTTTTAAATCAGTATGCCCCTGATATTTATCCGTAATTAATACTTTGCCTCTGAAGTAATTTGATTGCAGCATTTTCAGCATTGGATCAGCCACCTGTTCGGCTTTTTCACTGTTGTGAGTGATAATAATTGTTCGTTCCTCGTGCTGGTCGGATAGCAGATTTAATTTGGACGGCAATTCCAGAGGCCCGTCTATAACGATACGCATAGGCTGCCGGCCTTCTACCATTCGTACGGTTAATGAAGGATTGTCATTTATTGCCGTATTTCGTCCCACCAGAACAGCATCCTGTTTGCTGCGCCAAATGTGAACAAGCTTTCTCGATTCTTTTCCTGATATCCATTTTGAATCACCATTTGGGGCAGCGATATATCCATCAGCTGTTTGTGCAATTTTCAGAGTAACAAACGGACGGGAGAATTCCAGTTTGTGAAGCCATGCTTCATTTAAAGCTTCAGACTCTTTTTGCAATACACCTGTTTCAACCTTGATGCCTTGCTCGGTTAACTTTTTGATCCCTTTTCCGTTTACTTGCGGTGAGGGATCTTTCATCGCAATCACAACACGCCTGATTGGCAGTTTACTCAGATAATCAGCACAGGGAGGAGTTTTACCGTGATGTGAGCAGGGTTCAAGTGTAACAAATACAGATGCGTTTTTCAGTAAATCACTATTCTCGACCGATTCAACAGCATTTACTTCAGCATGTGCCTGTCCGTATTTCTCATGATAACCCTCGCCAATAATGTTGCCGTCTTCTGAAACAATAACACAGCCAACCACAGGATTTGGAGATGTGTGTCCAACTCCTTTTTCCG
>SLAU01000126.1 GCA_007126675.1 Balneolaceae bacterium | reverse complement strand
TGGCTGCGAGGTTATCAATCATTATTCCAAAACTGATCGCCTGCGTACCTACCACAGCCCAGGTAAAGGAATGGCTGAACACCTCACCCGAATAAGCGGTTAATTTTGTAATCAGCAAAAACAGAGACAGGCCAAATGCAGCTGCCATCATAGCTGTGGCAAGCCAATCGCCCTGCCGGGGCAGTTTTTTGCCAAATAAAATGAGCAGGACAAAAGCCAGCAGCGGCAATAATAATATGACTAATGGCAGTTGTGTGAACATATCTTTGTTTTAATTGATGTTCTTGTTTCTGTCATGTCTATCCCTTCATCAGGCTAATTTGATCCAGGTTGATAGTCTTAAACCGGTTGTACACATTTAGCACAATGGCTAAAGCGATAGCCGCTTCGGCAGCTGCAATAATGATGATAAACAGGCCGATCATCTGTCCGTCGAGCGATAATTCGGTAAACCGGCTGAATGCCACAAGGTTGATATTGGCAGCATTCAAAACCAGCTCCACTCCCATCAGTACCATGATGGTATTTCGCTTGGAAAGAATCGCCATCAGGCCAAGTGCGAACAAAATGGCGCTAACGATTAAGAAATGTGTGAGTCCGGGATCTATCATCTGTTTAATCTTTTGTGTTTCATAGGTCAGACTTCTCCATCGTTGTTAGCCGAAAGCCGGGTCGACATTAATATGGCCCCGATAATTGCAATGAGAAGTAGAACTCCCACCGCGATAAATGGCAGTACATACTCTCCCATCAGCATCATCCCAAGTTCGTGTACGGTTTCATCCCGTACCCCGCTATCGGTAATTTTCCAGTCAGTTTGCACAAAGGCATAAATCAACAGCAGCGCAGCGGCAACAGACAGTATCGAAGCCGGTGTCAGGTTTACAGTGGAAGTTTTAAAACTAAAGGTGCGCCCCTGCGTGGTGAGCATCACACCGAAAAGGATCAGGATCAGTATGCCGCCCACGTAAACCAGAAGCTGTGTAGCGGCAATAAAATCGGCGTACAAAAGTACATAGAGCGCCGCCACGCCAATCAGGGTAAACATCAGTGCAAATGCCGAATGCACAATATTTTTTGAAAACACCATTACAGCAGCAGCCGAAATTGTAACTATGGCAAAGAGGTAAAAAAGAATGGTAGTTAATTCCATAGCCTATTCACCTCCATCGCTTTCAGGTTTTGAAGGTGCATTGTCATCATCACCGGATTTTTCATTTTCTTCTTTTTTAGCTTCCATCTCTTTTTTCTTCCTGGCCGCTTCCGCTTTTGCTTTCTGCATCTCTTCGCGCTTCTTTTTTTTCTCTGCAGCTTCTATTTCAGCCTTTTCTTTCACCTCGGCAATCTTCTCCGGCTCCAGGTTACTGAAATGGTAGATCAGGTTGGTTCTGTCGAACTCGGAGTATTCATATTCCGGAACCATGTAGATACAGTCAGTAGGACAGGGATGAACACACAGGTCACAGTACATACACTTTGCCATATCGATATCGAAGCGTGTGAGCCAAAACCGCTTCGGATTTCCGGTTGATGTTTTGCCAAGGTCCACATCAGCAGTAGCAGGTACAGTTTCAATATCAATACAGTTAACCGGACAGGCACGGGCGCACAGGTTACATCCAATGCAGTCATCGATGTTTACATACAGTTTGGCACGGGAATTTTCAGGCAGTTCATACCTCTCATCCGGGTACTGCAGTGTTACCGACGGCCCAAAGAAATGGCGTATGGTAACCCCCATCCCGGTAAAGATCGATTTAAATGTGCTCCAGCCCTGTTTAATTATGGTTAACATTTCTTATTCGTTTAAATCATTTAAAAAATCAGTTCCCATAGTGCCACCAATACGAGGTTTATAAATGAAAGCGGAATCAGAACACTCCAGCAGATGTGCATCAGCTGATCTACACGGTAGCGTGGAAGTGTCCACCGGATCCACATCATTACAAATACCAGCAGTAACCCTTTCAGCATAAACCAGAAGAATCCCCAAACCGGGCCGCCCATGAAGTCGCCGAACGGACTGTTCCATCCGCCAAAAAAGAGTACGGCACCCAGTAGTGAGAGAAGCAGCATATCAGCATATTCGGCCAGCATAAACATGGCCCAGCGCATTCCTGAATATTCGGTTTGATACCCTGCCACCAGTTCCGATTCCGATTCGGGCAGATCAAAAGGCACCCTGTGCGATTCTGCCAGAATAGAGATAAAGAAGATCACAAACGCCACAATCAGGAATGGGTTCTGAAAAATGAACCAGTTGGGCAAAAAGCCAAGAATATCATTGCCTGATTGCATTTCGGTCACGGTCATCAGGTTCAGTGATCCCGCTACAACAATTACCGTTAATACCGTTGCGATCGTCGGTACTTCGTAACTCACCATCTGTGCGGCACTGCGCATGCCCCCGAGCAGCGACCATTTATTATTACTTGCCCATGCGGCCATAATGATACTCAGCGTTAGCACCGAAGTAACGGCGAGCAGGTAAAACACCCCGATATTGATATTACTGCCGATATAACCGCTGCTGAATGGAATCACAGCAAATGCGGCATAAGAAGCGGCAAACATCATGAAAGGAGCAAACTTAAAAAGGAATCTGCTCGCATTTGTTGGTACGATATCTTCTTTCTGGATCAGTTTTAAAAGATCGGCAATCGACTGTGCCCATCCGTGCCAGCCTCCCACACGCATCGGGCCAAGCCTGTCCTGGATAAAACCGGCAACTTTCCGTTCTCCCCAAATGGCCACAAGCGCATACACCAGGATAATGGTCAGCGGCAGTGCCAGGTGAACCAGCAGAGGCAAATTTAGTATGTTGGTCAGAAAAAGGCTGTTCATTTATTTATTCTGTTCTTAAATCAATTTGTTTATCTGTCAACCTCACCCAATACAATGTCGATACTACCTATTATGGCTACCATATCTGCAATCAGCGAACCTCTGGAAATGGCAGGCAGCATGCTCAGATGTACAAAACTTGGAGCACGTGCTTTTACCCTGAAAGGGCTTGCCGAATTATCGCCTGCGATGAAATAGCCCAGCTCTCCCCTCGGTGATTCCGTCCGTACATAAATCTCCCCTTCTTTCATTCTGATACGCTTCGGGATCGCCTCCATCACATCCCCCTCATCAGGCATACTTTCAAGTGCCTGCTCAATAATGCGAAGGCTTTGCTCCATTTCACGAACACGAACGATGTACCGGTCCCAGCAATCGCCCAATGTTCCCACTTCTCCTGAACCGACCGGGATATCAAATTCAAATCGATCGTAGATGGAG
The DNA here is from genome assembly GCA_007126675.1 of Balneolaceae bacterium. GTDB lineage: Bacteria > Bacteroidota > Rhodothermia > Balneolales > Balneolaceae > SLAU01. The sequence goes on along the minus strand of SLAU01000126.1, from coordinate 3,700 downwards.
TAAGGATCATCTTTTCGAAGATCCCACTTCAAGCCTGAACCCCGCAGTACGGGACCGGATGCTGCATAGTTAAGCGCCACCTCAACAGGCAGAACCCCAATATTTGCCGTCCGGTTGATGAAGATTTTATTATATGAGAGCAGGTTGTCGAGCTCTTTAATTTTTGGCCTGAATGTTTTCACAAAATCAGCCACATCTTCTTTAAATTCAGGGTGTACATCCCGCATCAATCCGCCAACCGCCATGTAGTTATACAACAGCCGTGCGCCGCTCACTTTTTCAAAAATGTCGAGTATTTTTTCGCGCTCGGTAAACAGGTAAAGAAACGGTGTAAACGCTCCGAGGTCGAGCCCAAAAGCACCGATGCCCAAAAGGTGGCTTGCAATTCGCTGCATTTCGGCCACAATCACCCGGATATGCTCAACCCGTTCGGGCACTTCCAGCTCCAGCATTCGTTCCACAGCCACCACGTAACCGTGTTCCTGGTTCATCGCTGAAACGTAATCCATCCTGTCGGTATAGGGGATCACTTTAGCATAATCGTCCATCTCTTCAGCATACTTCTCAAAACAGCGATGCAGGTAGCCGATATGTGGTTTCACTTTTTTGATGATTTCACCATCAAGCACCAATTCAAGACGAAGCACCCCGTGCGTAGAAGGATGCTGCGGACCCATGTTGATGGTCATTTCGCGGCGTTCGCCGGTATCTGAAATCAATTCAATCATTACAGTTTCAGCTGATTACTCATTTGTAGTTACACCCCGGTAAAATTCCTGCTGCTCATAATCTTTCCGAAGCGGGTGCCCTTCCCAGTCGTACGGGCAAAGAATTCTTCTCAAATCGGGATGGCCGGTAAACGTAATTCCAACCATGTCGTACGCTTCGCGCTCGTGCCAGTCTGCCGTTTTCCAGATCGACTCTACAGTCGGAACTTCCGCCTTTTCTTCAGGTACCCGCACATTCAGCGCCAGGCTGTGGCCCAGCTTTGTTGAGTGAATGTGATATGCCACGCCCATCTCCTCTTCTTTTGGATAGTGCAGGCCGCTGAGGCACATGAGTGTATTAAATAACAACCGGTCGTCATCACGTAAAAATTTTGCGACATCTTTAATTACCGGGGCAGGCACTTTTATTCTTGCCGGACCAACATCTCCCTGCAAAGCCTCAAACTCAGTTTCGGGAAACTTTTCAGACAGATATTCCAGAATTTCTTCCACTGATTTCATGAATCCGTTCCTTTGGTTTCGCTTTTCTCCGGGATCTGGCCTGAATCTTCTTTTTTATCAATGATAGATTCGCCGGTAATTTTTTCCTGCAGTTTCATGAAACCTTCGAGCAGCGCCTCCGGCCTTGGCGGACAACCGGGCACATACACATCCACCGGAATTACCTTATCAACCCCTTTTAAAACATGATAGCCGTGCTCCCAGTAAGGTCCGCCGCAATTAGAGCACGATCCCATGCTTATCACATATCGCGGTTCCGACATCTGTTCATAAAGCCTTAAAATCCGCGAGGCCATTTTCATTGTTACGGTTCCCGCTACAATCATTACATCAGCCTGACGCGGAGAGGATCTTGGAATAATCCCAAAGCGGTCAAAGTCATATCTCGAAGCAGCAGTGGCCATCATCTCAATGGCACAGCAGGCAAGGCCAAATTGCTCGTACCAGAGTGAGTTTTTTCGTGCCCAGTTCAGAGCGCTTTCAAGCCCTACAATTATAATGTTACTGTCATGGTATTTTTTGTCGAGCATTCCCATATACTACTCACTACACCTCTGTTAAAATTTTCAGTTTATCACTTTCCGGCTCTTCCTCTTGCTCTACCACTCCAACACCATCAACATATTTGGGAATACTTGGTTTGGGAACATCCCACTTCAGCTGCCCTTTACCCAATTCGTAGATAAATCCAATAAAAATCAGGAATACGAACAGAAACATTGCAAAAAATGCAAACCATCCTACCTCTTTAAACACCACCGCCCAGGGAAACAGTAATAAGATTTCTACTTCGAAAATCAGGAACAAGAGGCCAATTATGTAAAAGCGGTTATTGAACTGAACGCGAGCGTCTCCAAAAGGAATTTCACCACACTCATAGGTCATCAGTTTAATGGTGTTCGGGCGGTCGGGACGAATCAATTTCGATACGAATAAAGCTACCCCTACGAATATCGCCCCTGTTATAATAAATAAGAGTGCAAAGCCAAATTCTGTAAGCATGAATTATGGTAGTTAATTTGATGTAAATCCAATTTATGATATTTATACCTATTTATCCAAAATTTTTGTAAGTTGGATTGTGTTCGGTTCACAATTTTACAAAATTATTTCTGTTTAAGGAGTGTGCAGACCTTTAAATACGTGGCCATTAACTAATAAAAGCTTTTTGCAATGAAGACAATTACTACTTTTGTTGCCGAGCCCAGCTCTTATGTTCGTGATCAACTTGAGGCTGCCATAAACTCAACCGACAGCTTATCCCTCATAAGCTCGACCGATACTGAAGACATTAAAAAGGCTGAGGAACAAATCAAGCAGAATGAACCGGATTTACTGCTGCTGGGAATCGATCATATTGATTCGGAGGAGATGAAGCTTTTTTATCGGATCAGGAAAGAGCATCCCCATTTGCCAGTCATCGTATTCGTACCGCACAACAAATATGGAGCACAGGCAGCCATCGAGGCTGTTAAAAAAGGTGCTGTAGAATATTTTCCAAAAACCACCCTATTTTCGAATAAAGTAAGAACACTCGATTATTTCATGAACAGGGTAGTTCCTGTTATGAAAGCTACCCCTAAACTGAACCGCACTGTGCTTCTTACCACTAACTATATGGATAAGAAGTTACAATCATCTGATCCCATTCCGGCTGATTTCTTTAAAACTTCAATGAGCCGGATGGAGTTGTTAGTTATTGCCGGATGCCTGGGCGGTATCGCACCTTTGTACGTTTTACTGTCAAAGATTCCAGAAAACATACCGGTTCCGATCATCATCCTTCAGCATATTGAAGATTTGTTTAGTGAAGTTCTTGCCGAAGATTTAAACAAATACACTAAGCTCGAAGTAAAAGAAGCAAAAGATGGTGATGAGTTACAAAACGGAATTGCTTACCTGGCTCCGGGAAATTTTCATATCCAGGTTCAAAAGAAAGATGGCGTTAACATCATCGGATTAAATAAGCAATCAGGCGTTGCCGGCTTCAGGCCATCGATCGACATATTGCTCGACTCGGTTGCCAGGCAGTTTGGCCAAAACTCATTAACCGTTTTCTTATCAGGCGGCGGAGGTGACGGCACCGAAGGAGCCAAAGTTATTGATGTTATTGGCGGACAGATCATAGTTCAAAATAAACAGAGTTCACTATTGTCAGATTTCAACTGGAACCTGCATGTTCACGGAATTCAAGAAGGCTCCTACCCTATCGAACGGCTGGCTCACGAAATCGGAAGCCGGGTGCGGTAGAGGTATCGCATCAAACGAATTTCTTTTCTCAGCTCTTCGGGGTGCGATTTCACTCACTCAATTTCGTATGGCACCGAAGCGACAGATTCCTTACGCCGACTAATACATTTAATCGGAGCTTTTAACGGAAGCGATTATCGGAACAGCGGCAGAAAAATTGCAGTAAATTCAGGTCCTGTTTGCCGTAATGGGAGATTTGGATTATACTGTTAGAAATTAAT
>SLAU01000053.1 GCA_007126675.1 Balneolaceae bacterium | reverse complement strand
ACACTTCTCGAGAAAGAAGTAATCAATCACTACGACATACGCGAATTACTGGGTGAAAGGCCAGCTGGTGAATATCCCGAGGGTTTATTTGATGAATCAGAAACGATAGATTCGGAGGCAAAAGAGAATGGTTCACCAAAAGCGAAAAAAGAAAGCTCCGGTAAAAACGGAGCTAAAAAGAACGCTGATAATGTAGAAGAGGAAGAAGTAAAAGCAGATGAAACCTGATTGTTTGATTTAGCATAACAGTTTGTTAATCATCAGGAAACATCCGGTTTGTATCCTTCCAATGCATTATGACTTACCATTCTTAATTATTGCCTCACAAAAGTGTGAGACATGCTGATCACAAAAAAGATTCCGGGGAACCGGAATCTTTTTTTATTTACTCACATTGTCCGGGAACCCAACTCTAATCTTCAATGTTGAGTAATCTGAATTATCTAAACTTTATAATGCCTTTAAGCTTTTGATTTACGTAACAAGAAAAGCGCACTTCAACGCCGCGCACCGATTACACAACAGTAACAAATCTGATAAGTGGAACCGTGAAACCTTTGGGAAATGTAATAATCCCAACTGGCATGGGCATAACTACACGATTGAAGTTACCGTTGCCGGTACAGTTAACCCGGAAACCGGTTACGTAATTGATTTGGGAGATTTAAAAGGAATAATTCAAAAAAGAATTTTGGACAAGTGTGACCACAAAAATCTCAATCTGGAAGTACCATTTCTTGAGGGTATTATTCCATCGACAGAGAATTTGGTTAAAGCATTTTTCCAGGAACTTGAAGACGATATTTACGAAGCTTCTTATGGTGATTCTAAGCTTTACTCAGTAAAGTTATTTGAAACGGAACGGAATCTCGCAGAATATCGTCCTAACCCTAGCATTTAATTACTGCTTTAACTTAATAATGACTATGATTTCAACAGGCGTAAAAAAATTCTACGATCCAACATTTACAGTAACCGATCAGTATAAGGCTTCACTTCCCGATTTGCAAAATGGCTCGGCCTCATTAATTGAAGGAGCCAATGTGCCTATACAACAGGTAGGCATCTCAAACTTTCGAATTCCATTAAAATACCCAACACCAACAGGTGATCTTCTTACCCTTGAAACATCTGTTGATGGCTATGTTGGCCTCGAAGCCGGTAAGAAAGGAATAAACATGAGTCGCATCATGCGAACTTTTTACGACTTCAAAGATGACATTTTCTATCCGGAAAAACTTGGGGAGATTCTCAGAGCATACAAAAAAGATCTGGACAGTAAGACCGCGTTCCTAAAATTATCATTCAGTTATCCGATGCTTAAGGAGAGTTTAAGATCAGGCCTCGAAGGCTATCAATATTATGATGTATCTCTTGAAGGAAAAATTGATGAATACGGTAGATTCCGCACGTTCATGCATCTTGATTTTGTGTATAGCAGTGCCTGTCCTTGTTCGTATGAACTTGCAGAACATGCAAGAGAAACAAGAGAAGTTGCAGCTATACCACACAGCCAGCGAAGTGTTGCCTCTGTAACAGCTGAGTTGAGAAGCAGTATATTTGTTGATGATCTTGTCCACATTTGCCGCGAAGCGTTGCATACCGAAACTCAGGTAATGGTAAAAAGAGAAGATGAACAGGCATTCGCAGAAATGAATGGCGCTTACCAGAAATTTGTGGAAGATGCAGCCCGCTTACTCTACGAGAAACTTAACGAAGAAGAAAATGTTTACGATTTCGTAGTACGATGTGCACACCTCGAAAGCTTACACAGCCATGATGCTGTTAGCCGGATTTGCAAAGGTCTGCAAAATGGCCTTCGATAATTTGCCTGCAAAGAGATACCATTAGAGACAATAAACCTTGACTTGAATGAAGGTTAAGCTGAATAGCTTAACCTTCGTCAAATTTTTTACTGCAAATGCAGAGTTTGTTTGAATCAGGGTGCTAACCTATCGCTTCCTTAATCAGTTTTTCCTGTTCAGCATCATGGATTTTTTTCTGACCAGCTGCAGGCGATGCAGAGGCTTGTCTGCCGGCATACTCCACCTCTGTACCATTCCCAAGTAGTTTTTGAATTCTCGGCTGTGCAAAAGTCCATGCACCCATATTTTTAGGTTCTTCCTGACACCACACAACGGTTTCAAGTTTGTCGTACCCGTTCAGAGCGGATGTAATATCCTTATTCGGGAATGGATAGAACTGTTCAAGCCGGGCAATTGCAATACCCTCTTTCTTGCTTTCTTCCCGTGCTTTCAGCAATTCGTAGTAAACTTTACCTGAACAAATTACTAATCGCTTAATACTGGATTTGTCTTCTACGCTCGGATCAGCAATAAACGGCTGGAATTTACCTTCAGCTAATTCTTGAACATTGCAAACTGCCATAGGATGCCGTAATAAACTTTTTGGCGACATAATGATTAGTGGCTTACGCTTATCCTGCAATACTTGCTTTCTGAGTGCATGATAGTATTGGGTTGGAGTGGTAAAGTTAGCAACCTGCATATTATCTTCAGCACAGAGCTGCAGAAAACGTTCTAAACGTGCAGAAGAGTGTTCAGGTCCCTGTCCTTCATAACCGTGTGGCAGAGTCATTACAAGAGCTGATTTTTGACCCCACTTTGCTTCAGAAGCAGAGATATACTGATCAATAATAATTTGGGCGCCATTTACGAAATCGCCAAACTGTGCTTCCCAGATTACAAGAGCGTCAAGATTAGCGGCGCTATATCCGAACTCAAAGCCAAGTGCTGCAAACTCACTTAGCAAACTGTTATAAGGATAAAAATTAGCCTGACCCTCCTCAAGATTGTTTAATGGAACAAAACGCTGCTGAGTTTTGGTACCATGTAAAACTGCATGACGATGACTGAATGTACCACGCTCAACATCCTGGCCGGTAAGACGAATGGGTGTACCACTTGTTAATAATGATCCGAATGCTAATGCTTCTGCAAATCCCCAGTCAATTTTTCGTTCATTATTTTCGGCAGCTTCAGCGCGTTTTGCGAGTTGTCGTAAAAGCTTTGGATTAGCATCAAAATCTGAAGGAACCGTATTCAACTTTACAGCAATCTCTTTCAATTTTTCAATCGGAAAGGTTGTGTCGGGATATTCGTCCCACTCTTTTTGAACCATTTCGGTTCGGTCAATCATTTTATCTGTAACCTCCAGAGCGGGTGAACTTTTAGCGTCTTCAAAAGCCTGCTGCAGCAGTTCTTCAAAGTCAGTAATAATAGACTGAGTTTCTTCTTCAGTAAACTCTCCTTTGCGCAACAATTCACTAATGTAAATGTCTCTGACCGAATCATGGTTCTCAATCTCTTCGTACAAACCGGGCTGAGTAAATGCGGGTTCGTCTCCCTCATTGTGTCCATGCTGTCGGTAGCAAATAAGATCTATAACTACATCTTTGCCAAACTTCTGCCTGTATTCTAATGCCAGTTGCATTGCATGAACAGCAGCTTCCGGATCATCACCATTTACATGAAGTATGGGTGCGAGGATCATTTTTGCAATGTCGGAGGCATATTCAGTTGACCGTGCGTCCATTGGAAGAGTGGTAAAACCGATCTGGTTGTTTATAATTACATGAATGGTTCCACCAGTTTCGTAGCCGCGTAGCTGCGACATATTCAGAGTTTCGGCTACAACTCCCTGCCCGGCAAATGCAGCATCACCATGCATCAAAATCGGTATAATCTTTTTGGCGGGTTCATCAATTTCGTTCATATCCTGAAGAGCTCTTGTTGCTCCTTCAACCACCGGATTTACCGATTCGAGATGACTTGGATTAGGCATTAATTCAAGTTCAATCGATTTACCGCTTTCAGTTTCATAGTGGCCGATTGTTCCAAGGTGGTATTTAACATCACCTGATCCCTGTATCGAATCTGGATCAATATTACCTTCAAAATCGGCAAAAACTTTTCGGTAGGGCTTATTCATAATATTCACAAGAATATTAAGTCGTCCACGATGTGCCATACCAAGGAAAAACTTCTCAATATCATGCTCACCGGCTTTTTCCATCAAAAAGTGCATCATGGGTATTAAGCTGTCTGCACCTTCGAGTGAAAACCTTTTATGGCCAATATATTTTTTATGCAAAAACTGTTCAAAGGCCATAGCCTGATTCAGTTTGTGCAGAATAGAATGCTTTTGATCTTTACTAAGATTGGGCTTATTGGTGGTAGACTCCATCTGTTCACGCAGCCATTTGCGCTCTTCAAGATCGAGTAAATGCATATATTCAGCACCAACTGTTCCGCAATATGTTTCTCGAAGCAATTTCAGGATGTCACGAAGTTTGGCCGTAGTAAAACCGCCCAATCCTTCACAGAAAAACTCACGGTCCAAATCCCAAAGGGTTAAACCATAATATTCCAAATCCAGCTCCGGGCTGTGTCCCGGGCTTGATTCAAGCGGATCAAGGTCGGCAAGTACATGTCCGCGCATTCTGTACATATTGATCAGGCGCCAAACAGCAATAGCCCTGCGGTCGTTTTCGAGAGTATGTGTTGCACCGCCAAGCTGACCTCTGAATTTATCTTCACCAAAAGGGAAGGGCTCATAAGGGATATCAAGATCCTTAAAGATGCTATCAAAGAAATTTTCCTCTCCATTTAAAAGAGAGTGGACTTTCAGAAGAAATGAACCTGACTCTGCTCCCTGAATAATCCTGTGATCATAGGTACAGGTCATTGTCATAACCTTACTTACGCCAAGCTGATTCAATACCTCCTGAGACATCGACTGAAACTCGGCCGGATAATTTATGGCTCCGGTGGCTATAATAGCTCCCTGTCCTTTCATCAGGCGTGGAACAGATGAAATTGTACCAATTGTACCCGGATTGGTTATACTAATTGTTGTATCCTGAAAATCTTTCACTTCAAGATTTCCATTTCTTGCCTTTTCAATTAACTCGGCGTAGGCGTATAAAAACTCTTTGAAATTCATCTTGTCAACGCCTTTGATGTTCGGCACCACAAGATTTCTTGATCCGTCTTTTGATTGTAAATCTACAGCAATACCAAGATTTACCTGTCCCGGGATTACCCGGTAATGATCCCCGTTTTTTCGGGTATAATAACTGTTGATAGTAGGGAATTCTTTAATAGCCTGGATAACTGCCCATGCAATAAAATGTGTAAATGAAGCTTTTGGCTCTCCTTTTTCCAACAGGTGGCTGTTGATAATAGCTCTGTCTTCAGTAAGCATTTTCATTGGAAGTACACGTAATGAAGTAGCCGTAGGTACTTCAACACTCTCATCCATATTTTCAACAATCTTGGATGCAACTCCCCTGATTTTTTGCAGTTCTGCTGTTTCGGGTACATCAACCTCTTTCTTTTTCTTCTCAACCGGTTTTTTAGTATCTACTTTTTCAGGTGCTTTGGACTCTGGCTCTGCATCTTTAACCGGTTCTGCAGGTTTTTTTTCCGGTGCTTTGCCTTCAACTTCATCAAAGTAATTACGCCAATGCTCCGGTACCAGTTCAGGATTCTCGAGATATTGATTATAAAGTTCTTCGACCAGTGCGGAATTGGGACCAAAGACTGCTTCTAAAGATTTCAAATCAGTGAGGTTTTATAGTTGTTTTGAAACTGTTGTTTCTGTAGTTGATAGACCTGTATAAATGAACAGTTACTTGCTAAAACAGGTTGAAAATTCTACCGTTAAGCAAATTAGGTAGACATTCTTAAAATTAACCATATTTAGATAAAAAAACGATCTAATTTAATGATTCAAAAAGTTAAAAGATTTATCTGTAAGTTGGATTTATCGGGCAGCTTCTATTGTGTATATTAACGCAAAAATTAAACGAAGTTGAAACAATCTGAATGAGTACGAATAAAGGAAAAGAAAAAACCGGAGCAGAAAATATTGAGTGGGATTTATCAGACTTATACAGCTCTATTGATGATCCAGATCTGAAGAAAGATAAAAAGCAGGTTTTAAAACAGGCTGATGAATTTGCAAAGGATTACAAAGGCGAGATATCTGAACTATCAGCTGCCGAGTTTTCCGAGGCACTTCAAAGGTATGAATCTCTGATACAGACTGCGGGTAAAATCGGCTCATATTCTCACCTTATCTGGTCAACAAATACAGAAGATCCTGCACTCGGAAAAATCCTGCAGGAAGCAAGCGAGCTTGGCTCTGAGTTGAGTCAGAAACTTGTTTTTTTTAATGTTGAGTGGCTGAAATTAGAAGATGAAAAAGCTGAAAGCCGGATTCAGTCCGAAGAGTTAAAAAAGTGGAAACACTACTTAACGGTTTCGAGACAGTATAAACCGCACACACTGGGAGAGGAAGCCGAGCAGGTAATGAGTGCTAAATCGGTAACCGGCCGATCTGCATGGAACCGTTATTTTGATGAAACACTGGGTGCTGCACGTTTCGAATTTGAAGGAGAAGAACTAACTGAACAACAGGTGTTAAGTAAATTGCACAGTCCGGATCGTGAAGTTCGGAGAAAAGCACACGCTTCTCTAACAGATACTTTTAAAGATCACTCGAGAACACTTACATACATATTCAACACCCTGCTGGCTGATAAGCACACAAATGATAAATTGCGGGGATATGAAAAATGGATATCTTCCCGAAACCTTGCTAATCAAACAGATGATGAAACAGTTGATGCATTGATTGAATCTGTAACCGGCAGCTATGAGCTTGTTCAGCGTTATTATAAGCTCAAAAAACGTTTACTAAACTTCGATAAATTATACGATTACGACAGATATGCACCGGTAGCAGCAAGCACAGAGACGGTTAAATGGGATAAAGCGAAAGAGATGGTTCTTGAGGCTTATGGTGATTTTCATCCCGAAATGAGGACCATAACTGAAGAGTTCTTTGATAAAAATTGGATTGATGCTGCAATAAGACCCGGCAAAAGGGGTGGGGCATACTCAGCTAGTACGGTGGTTTCTGTTCATCCGTACGTGTTTATGAATTTTGACGGAAGGTTGCGGGATGTACAAACACTTGCTCATGAATTGGGTCACGGTGTTCATCAATACCTGGCTCGTAAACAGGGCGAATTGCAATCATCTACTCCGTTAACCACCGCCGAAACCGCATCAGTGTTTGGTGAAATGCTTGTATTCAGTCGGCTAATGGATAACCTAAACGACCCAGAGGAAAAACTTGCACTGCTGATTAGCAAAATTGACGATACCATTGCAACAGTTTTTCGGCAGGTTTCCATGAACAGGTTCGAGGAATTGATCCATACAGAGCGCAGAGAAGCCGGCGAATTAACAACGGATCGTTTTTCTGAACTTTGGCATCAAACGCAACATGATCTTTATGGTGATTCTGTAGAACTAACGGATGAATACAAACTTTGGTGGTGTTATATTCCACACTTCTTGCATACTCCGGGTTATGTTTATGCGTATGCGTTTGGCGAATTATTGGTGCTGGCTTTATACGATTCGTACAAAAAAAGTAAAAACGGCTTTTCGGATAAATATCTGAAACTCCTGGAAGCGGGCGGTTCCGAATGGCCGCATGATCTTGTTGCCAAACTGGACATAGACATACGTGATAAAGAATTTTGGAAACGTGGCCTATCCCTTTTTGAAAAAATGGTTGATGACGCAGAACAATTAGCTAAAGAACTTGGTAAATAAATTTACTTATGGCTTTAAGAAGACAAGAAAAAGCACTTATGGAGTTTAAGCATATCATGGATGATGTTGTTCATCTGTTGCGTAAATCCGTAAATGCCGAGACGGTCTATTTCTACTGGGTAAATAGAATCAGAAAGCAATTTGTGCTGGAGACCAATTCCACAGTTTTGCCAAATGTGATGTTCCAGGACCGAATTGAATTCAACCAGTTTTTTCTTGATCAGTTCAAAGATATTGAACAGATAAAACAGATAAGGCTTGGTGAAGAGTTAAGTAAAAATTTTCTAAAGCATTACTACGACTCTGTACCCGTAAATTATATCACTTTTATTCCTTTTGTGAATAATGGGGAAACCGTTTCCTTAACAGTAATAGAAACAGCAGAAAAACCTGATCTTTCTGATTTTGAAGAAACTTTTTCAGCTTATAGAAACGCTCTTGTCAATGTACTGAATACATACCTTGAGCTTACCGATTTATACGACGATCAGCAGCAATGGGTTGCCTACGAAGAATCTCTTGAAATGATGTCACCACGTCAGCATAAAGCAGACATCTTGCACACTGTTTTGAACGAGATGCAAAAAATGCTGCCCGATGGCGGAGCTACGCTGGTTCTGAGAGGAATGCAATCGTGGACGAGCGTGTTATCTTCGGCGAACAGCAAAAATGGGCCTGGACTGGGTTTATCTCTTGAAGAAAAAACCATGGCTTATGATGCCTTGGATAAAGGTAAGCCGCAATTTTCAATTCATTTCAATAAAAATCCAAAAAGGATATCTACAACGGAGACACATACCGAAGGTGCTACTCTGGCTATTCCAATTTTGATAAATGACAGACGGCACGGAGTAATTTTGGCGTATGATTCCAATCCGTTGGTATTTACGGAGGCAGTAAAGCATCAGCTGATTAACCTGGTCAGAATTGCAAATTTGAATATGCAAATTAACCTTGGGAAAGTACCGGTACACCAGGATTTGTTTACCACCGAATATGGAAGTTTTATTCCTGAACTTTGGGAAAAAACAATTGAGAATGAAATAAATAGGGGAGAAGCAGAAAACCAGCTTGTTACTTTTGGTTTAATTACGATTGAAAATATTCAATCTCTTCGCTCACGCCACCGGCTCGAGGATTTGAAAAGGATTCAAAGACTGCTTGTGAGCGGGTTAAATCCCTCAAACTTTGGATACAATGGATTTATAGGCTTTAACAGTGATTATGTATTCACATACCTTCTTTTTACAGAGGCTGAAGCGGATCATGAAAAATGGCTGAAGACTGTGTACGAGAAGTATGGGAAAGCTGTTGATTTAGGAGATGGTACACGGGCCGATTTGGAAATTAAGATAGGTTACACTGAGGTACGGCCAAGTTATGATGATGCTCATGGAGTTATTTCTAAAGCAAAGAAAGCCTTGTCAGGTGCTATTAATGTTTCTGCTTAAAAGATACTTATGAACAGATTTTTTCTCATAATAATTGACGGCCTGGGTATTGGAGCGCAGGAAGATGCAGCCGAATACGGAGACGAAAACGCTAATACACTGGGCAGAGTCAGCGAAATTACTAATTGCAAACTTCCCAATTTTGAGAAATTGGGATTAGGAAATATTGAGCCACTTCATTCGATACGGAGAGTTGAAAATCCCTCAGGATCATTTGGAAAAATGAGAGAGGTATCTGCCGGGAAAGACTCTACGACAGGGCATTGGGAGCTGGCTGGTATCCATCTCGATAAACCTTTTGCCACATTTCCCAATGGTTTTCCTGAGCCGGTTATTCAAAAGTTTTGTGAATTGGCCGGTGTTGAAAGAGTGCTCTGTAATAAACCTTACTCCGGAACGGATGTGATCAGAGACTATGGAGAAGAGCATATGAATACAGGTCTGCCGATAGTATACACCAGCGCAGATAGTGTATTTCAGATCGCCTGCCACAAAGATGTTGTTCCGCTTGAGAAGCTTTATGAGTGGTGCGAGTTATCCCGAAAAAAAGTGGTTATAGAGGATTATGAAGTCGGCAGAGTAATTGCACGACCCTTTATCGGTGAACCGGGTAATTTCTCAAGAGTATCAGATGAAAGAAAAGATTATTCGGCAATACCGCCCGAACCAAATATGCTCACCTTATTACAGGGTAGTGGTGTAAAAACATACTCGATCGGAAAAGTAATCGACCTTTTTGCAGGTGTGGGCTTTACACAGTACAGGAAAACTAAAAGTAATGCTGAAGGCATTTCGCAGCTTTTGAGCCTGATGAACGCTGAAATTGATAACAGCTTTGTTTTTGTGAATTTAATTGATACCGATCAGATTTATGGTCACCGCCAGGATCCTGAAGGTTTTGGAGAAAGTCTCGAAGAGATCGACCGGGCTATTCCGGCCATGATGCAAAATTTAACTGAAGGCGATATCATTGCATTTACAGGCGACCACGGTAACGATCCGGCTGATGACAGCACCGATCATACAAGAGAATTTGTTCCGCTTATTGTATATACACCTGGTTCTGATAAAACAGTTGATTTAGGTATAAGAGGTACTTTTTCAGACATTTCAGCTTCTGTTTTGAAATACTTTAATGTGAAAAATAGCTTACCGGGACGTTCTTTTATAAAGGATGTTACGTAATCTATTTAATACTGTAAATTTTGTGCAATTTTTCTTATTTTCAAAGGTTGTTAATTCGCACAGAGCCTATATATTATAGTCGAGACGGCATTATTATACACTCTGTTTAGCATTCATCGAAGTGAAAGCTTACTCATTTATTTTTAATTAAATTTTTTAGCAAGTGGCAAAAAGTTCAGGAATCTCTACACGCGAGTCAGAATCGTTAGATCGTTATCTGCATGAAATTGGAAAAGAGAAACTCATTACCCCTGACGATGAAGTCAGGCTCGCCAAAGAAATACAAAAAGGATCACAAAGGGCACTGGAAGATCTGACAAAGGCAAATCTTCGTTTTGTGGTTTCTGTTGCAAAACAATATCAAAATCAGGGCCTTTCGCTTGGTGATTTGATCAACGAAGGAAACTTAGGTTTGATCAAGGCTGCAAAGCGTTTTGATGAAACAAGAGGATTTAAGTTTATCTCATATGCTGTTTGGTGGATCAGGCAGTCAATTCTTCAGGCACTTGCAGAACAGAGCAGAATTGTTCGATTGCCTTTAAATCGTGTGGGTGCTCTTAACAAAATTGGAAAGGAATTGTCCAAGCTTGAGCAGGAATATGAGCGGGTTCCTTCGGCTGCAGAGCTGGCGGAAAGCCTTGAAATGACCGTTGGTGAAGTTGCAGATACACTTAAAATTTCCGGGCGTCATCTCTCCATGGATGCTCCATTCGCACAAGGCGAGGACAACCGTCTGCTTGATGTTCTTGAAAATGAAGAGATTCCAAATCCTGACAATGAGTTAATGGGCGAATCTCTGAAAGTGGAGATTGAACGTGCATTATCTAAATTAACAAAGCGGGAAGCAGAAGTAATTCGTCTCTATTTTGGAATCGGGCGCGAGCATTCACTTACACTTGAAGAGATTGGAGAGCGTTTCGATCTGACTCGTGAGCGTGTTCGTCAGATTAAGGAAAAAGCTTTGCGAAAGCTTCGCCATCATAACCGAAGTGCTGCACTTCGGGCCTATCTTGGCTAAACCATTTTAAAGCCACGCCTTACAGCGTGGCTTTTTTTATTTTCGGTTAACATCAAACCGCTAACTTTATGTATCTAACATGATTATGTGATTTGTTCAAATCATGGATCTTGTTAGCTTACTGTGATGAAATCACGGCTAATTGCAATATCATTTCTGATTCTTTTCACTTGTTTGGTGAGTAAATCAAACAGCCAAACGCTGCCGTTCAAATCCTATTCCATTCAGCAGGGTTTAAGTGAATCGGTAGTGCATTCATTAATTCAGGATGATAAAGGTTTTATATGGGTAGGCACCGGTTTTGGCCTGAACCGTTTTGATGGCCTCAGATTTCAGCAGTACTATGAAAGTCACGGATTACCCGATAACCGGGTAAATGCAATTCACCAGGGAGGGGATGGACAGCTTTGGCTGGGAACGGATTCGGGTGCGGCGGTCATGCACAACGACTCGATCTACACTCCGGATAACCTGCGTGCCCTGGACGGCATGACAATTTTGGATATTTTCCACGATAGGAACGACGAACACTGGTTTTCGACACAAGGTAATGGTGTTTGGCGATTAGATGCAGCGGGAGAGCTTAAAAATATTTCAGATGCACATGGTTACAGAGGATTGCAGGTGCGATCGGTTCAGCAAACTCCGGATGGTACAGTCTGGATTGGTACACGCGGTGGATTAATCAGGCACAAAGACCGTGAATTTAAGTTAATTACGGAAAATGATGGATTACCGGAACAGAGAATCAGAACGCTGGAAGTTGATTATGACGGTAACTTGTGGATTGGCACTGAAAGGGGATTGATACTTAAATCAAATGATGAGTTCTATCACTTTCATCACGATCACGGGCTGAACAATTTGAACATCCACTCGGTAACGGCATTAGATGATGGCACTTTTTGGCTGGGAACCGAAGCCGGCGCTTCACATTTTGACGGACAAAATTTCAGAAACTACACAACTGAAGAGGGGTTATCAGCGGTACTTGTATATGAAACTATGGAAGACCGGGAGGGAAATATATGGCTCGGTACCCTTGGTGGCGGTCTCAATATGTTTTCAGGAGAGAGATTTCTGAATTTTAACGTTGATAATGGTCTGACAAATAATGTGGTTACAGGCTTTGAAGAAGATCACAATAATCACATCTGGATAGCTACTTATGGTGGCGGTGTTTTAAGATATGATGGTGAAAATCTGCAACATTTTGGAGAACAGCATGGGCTAAGTGATTCAAAACTCTACAGTATTCTTGAAGACAGTGAGAACAGGCTGTGGTTTGGCGGAAGAGACGGTATTCACATTTTCGAAGATGGGTCTATTCAAAAACTTTCTGAAGATCTGTTTCCCTACGGTGTTGTAAGGCGTATTGTTGAAGATGATTATGAAGATGGTGTATTCTGGATTGCCACATATAATGACGGTGTATTCCGTTTTGATGGAAGTAAGTACAGGCAATTCAATACCGAAAGCGGACTGCTTAATAATACGGTGATGGATATTAAAAGAGATAAGGAGGGAACCTGGTGGTTTGCCACGTATGGCGGAGTTGCAGCTTACGATGGCGACTCATTTCAACATTATACAATAGGCGACGGACTGCCGAGTAATGGTGTAATTCATATCCATATTGATCATGAAGACAGGAAATGGTTCTCTACCTTTAACGGGGTTGCAATTATGGAAGACGATGAAATAACTGCACCTGCCGGAGATGAGCAAACCGGTATTATTACTTACTTCACAACCCAAGATCACAGTAACCAGTATTGGATAGGTACAAACAGAGGTATTTTCAGATTTAATCCGGATAAGTTTTTTGAAGCTGATTCACGAATTGAAAGAATTAAAGCGTTCAAGTTATTTAATCAGAAACATGGGTTAATCGCGAATGAATTGAACGCCGGTGCTTCATTTGTTGCAAGCGATGGAACGCTATGGCTGGGTACCGTTGAGGGACTGAGTCAATTTTTTCCTGATAGGGTGCAGCCCAATAATACACCACCTGGTATTGAATTTGAGGAAATAATGGTAAGTGGTATGATGGTTACCGACAGTGATAAAAATGTATTTCCACATGATCAAAGCTTTATCCAGTTTAATTTTATCGGCTTAAGTTTTGAAAGTTCTGAGCGGATATTGTATGAATATAAACTTGAAGGTTTAGATGATGAGTGGCAAACAACCAGGGAACGGGTAGTGCAATACCCGTCATTAACCCCAAATCAATACCGGTTCAGAGTGCGCGCGTATAATGCAGACGGTGTTCAAAGCTCTCATACACTTTCCTATGCATTTACTATAAAACCTCCTTTCTGGCTGCAATGGTGGTTTATTGCATTGCTTATTTTGGCAGTGGGAGGATTGATTTTGTTTTATTACCGCTACTTTAAAGCAACCAAGCAGATAGATATTGAGCCTATGCGCGTCCAAATAGCAAGTGATTTACATGATGATGTAGGATCATCGCTTACAGAACTTGCGCTTCAAACAGATTTTTTACGGGCCGGGAATATCAGTGATGAATTACGAGACACGCTGAAACAATTGGGAGATCAAAGCAGAAAGATCGTATCAAGCCTTGATGATATTGTATGGTCTATTGACGCCAGGAATGATACGGCAGGAGATCTTACGGATCGCATGCAGGATTATGTAAATCACATATTCAGATCAGGACAACCTGAAGTAAGGTATAGTTTCGATAAATTAAATATGGACGAAAAACTGCCTGTACATATTAAAGAGAATATATACCTGATTTTTAAGGAAGCAGTTAATAATATTTCAAAGCATTCGAATGCAACAGAAGTGGATATTGAATTTGCAATGAAAGGCAGAGATTACCAGTTATTGGTAAAAGACAACGGGTCTGCTACAAATGGCCTGAAGAAAAGCGGACAGGGATTACGTAATATTAAATTGCGCGCCAGGCGTATAAATGCAGACCTGGAATTATCAAAAAATGGCGGATATACGGTTAAAGTAGAAGGGAAAATCTAAATCATTAAGCTATGATTAAAGTTGGAATTGTTGAAGATAACGTTAAAATACGCGACCTCATTCAAAAGTATCTGGATATGCAGGATAATTTATCCTGTAAAGCTGCAATGGATTCGGTTGAAGACATGCTGGAGTACATGGAGAAAAATGATCCACCTGATGTTATGTTGATGGATATTCAGCTTCCGGGAATGTCAGGGATTGAGGGGATAAGTATTATCAAAGAAAAGTATCCGGAAGTAGAAATAATAATGCTTACTGTTTATCACGATTCCCATAAAATATTTAACTCTCTGATGGCGGGGGCTTCAGGATATCTTCTAAAACATACATCATTGCCCGAAATCAAAGAATCAATTGAAACGCTGGCAAGTGGCGGTGCACCTATGTCGCCTCAGATTGCACGAAAAGTAATTCAGCATTTTAGCGATAAACAGCAGGTGAAAAAGCCTGAAAGTAACCTTACGCCCAGAGAACAGGATATTGTAAATGGTTTGGTGGATGGCCTCAGTTATAAATTAATCGCCGACCGGTATGATATCTCAATTGATACTGTGCGGGCACATATCAGGAACATTTACAAGAAATTGCACGTTAATTCGAAAGCAGAAGTAATTGCAAAGTCTCTGAAAGGAGAAATTTAATGTTAACATCTTATCACATGGTTATGTGATAGAATTTGATCTGAAATTCATATAATATAGAATCAGATAGGAAATGTTTATAAAGATACGGAGTACGCCATGAAAGTATTAAACAGCTACACATTTATCTCAGCTCTTTTGATTGCACTGCTTACTGCAGGATGCTATACCCAGTTCGAAACTATTGAGAACCAGCAAAGAGGTGAGTCTGACCAATATTCATGGAGCTCATCAGAAAAAGCAAAAGAGAATAAAGGTACTGCCACAGATGGGCATACTCCGAAATATGTTGATGAAGAGGATTATCTTTTAGGTTATGAAGATGGCTGGGAAGATGCAGAAGCCTACTACTTTAAAGATCATGAAACTGCTCAATGGTACAAAGAGCATGGCGTAACACTTTCAACAAAACAAACTCAAACGAAGCAAAAGGCATCCGGTACTACAGTAATAAATAATTTTTACGGTTACGGACATTCTCCATACCTCCCATATTATGCGTCTTACTATTACGGACCGCGATGGCACTCAGGTTTACATTTCTCTTTTGGCTATAGCTGGCACAGGCCATACAGATGGAGCGCTTACCGATGGGGTTGGGGCTACCACCACTATCACGGATATGCCTGGTCGCCATTTTATACTGTATATCCTTTCGGTTGGGGATATCATAGCTGGTATGCACCCTATCGCGGATTTTATGGAAACACATTTGTTTACTACTATAACAGTTCTGCAGCCCGTGCTGTGCGTGAACAAAATGCCCGCTCAACCGGACTTCGTTCAGGTTCAGCATATCAGAACAGAACCAGATCTTCAGTTGGCTCACAAACTAACGTTAGAACCAGAACAGAGGCAAGATCTGACGTGAGAAGTAATGCAAGGCAGGGACAGATGAACAGAGCTACTAATACCCGAGTAAACAGCCGTTCAACGAATACAGTACGTACCCGCGGCAGTTCAAACGTGACCAACCGATCTGAAGCAAGATCAAATAGCAGAAGTACTGTCAGGTCAAATCAAAACAGATCTACCAACAGAAGCAGCGGAACTGTAAGAAGTAACAATAATAATAACCGCAGCAGTGGTACTGTACAGAGTAATCGCAGCAATAACAGATCTTCCGGTAGTTCAGTACGAAGCAATAACAATAATAATAACAGATCATCTGGCACCAGTAATACAAGGCAACGAAGTAATGATGAAAACCGGCATAGCAACATAATTCCGGTCAATAATCGAAATAGTTCGGTTTCTTCATCTGCCAGCAACAGGCGTGTATCTTCACCATCAGCCAGATCCGTCTCAACAACTACAAGAAGCTTTAGCCCGCATAATAACAGCAGCAGATCAAGTACTATTAGAAGTGCCATAAGAACTGCTGTAAACCAGGGTTCCGTATCTGTTGGTAATACAAGATCATCGAACTCAACAGTTCGAAGCTCAAATAACAGATCAACAAATAATACATCTGTACGAAGCGGAAACAATTCTTCACGATCTTCCGCAGTAAATAACCGGTCATCAAACAGAAGCAGCGGATCAGCTGTTAATTCATCAAGAAGTAACAGATCCAGCTCATCCGGAAATACCCGGTCACGGAGCAATAACAACAGAAACAGATAAGTAATCTGTTCAATATCAACATTTTGCATAACCCCATAGGAGAATTATGTCTGCAAATCGCTTTAAAACACTACTTCTGAGTATTCCTGTATTCTTACTGGCGTTGGAATCTCCAAATGCTCAAAATGTGAATGACCCAATGTCATTCAGCAACCAGGTGCTGCTATTTGGAAATCACGGAATAGCTTCTGATCCGGTAAGTGGAATAATGCCGGGAACTGCCTATGGTTCCGGATTCGGATCATTTCTTGATAACCCTGCAAGTATTGCATTGCTGGGACAAGATTTTGGAGAATTCAGCTTTGTGCATAATCGAATTGATGAACGTTCAAACTATCTGGGTAATGAAAGCAGTTTAAGTGATAATCAAACCAGAATTGCAGGAGGAGGATTTGTATACAATTTTCCTACTTACAGAGGCCGGTTTGTAATTGGTGCCGGTTATACTCAGCATACTTCTTTTAACCGTGCAGTATCATTCAACAGCTGGAATAATAACAGCACAATAACCGATCAGTTTAAGATTCCGGGTTCTACTTATAATGATGTAGCATTTGATACGTATGCCATTGATTATGGTGATGAATTTGAAGACTGGGATGAATCGATATTTCGAGTCGGGTTTAGTCAGCCTGGTGATTTCCTGGGAATCAGACAACAGGGGGAATTTTTCCAGACGGGACATTCCGGTGAATACTCTGCATTTTTTGCATCAGAAATACTAAAAAATATGATGTTCGGTGCCAGTGTAGGTGTGTTGGCAGGACGTTACGGCTATGATCGGATTTTCCAGGAAATAGATGATCCAAATAATTACAATTCAGACTTTATTGATTCAAGCGGAGATGGAATTGGAGATACAGATATTGACAATATTATTTTTTCTGAAGAAATAAATAATAGGTTTTATGGCTTTAGGGGCCGTGCAGGTTTACTTTATCAAATCTCGTCAACGCTCAACCTGGGAGTCAGCTACACACTTCCATCACGAATTAACATGGATGAAGATTTTAGCGGTAGAATATTATCTACTTTCAATAATGGTGTTAGGTTTGATGACAGGGAAAGCGGCAGATTTACTTACTCAGCTACTTATCCTGCCCGAACTGCTGTTGGGGTAGCGATTGACGATTTAGGAGGATTATCAATTTCAGCCTCTGCGGAATATGTTAACTATTCGAATTTGCGAATTAATTTTGAGGATGACGAACTATTCGAAGATCAGCAATTAGAGAATGAATTTATAAGTCAAAATTTTGCAGATGATGCAATTAGTTATCGCGCCGGTATAGCTTACAAAATTAACCCTATCGTAACGCTCAGAGCAGGGTATGGATTTGTACCATCGATGTTTAAAAATGGTAATGATGATCGTAACATATTCTCGGCAGGTGCTGGATTTTCAATTTCCAGAGATGCAGTATTCGAGATTGGAGCGCGATATACAACATGGAAAGAAGATTCAGCATTGTATACATATGCAGATCTGGATTACAGTGCACTTCCTGATAGTGCGCCGCCATTCAGCATCAACTCTGAAGATATTACCCGAAATGCCGGGTTGATTCAGGTTATGGCTACACTTCGATTCAGAATGAATTAAAAAATTGCAGCTTCAGGATGAAATTGTAACTGTATCGGATTCTTCAACCGGGGCTTTTCTTTCAGTTATAACTTTCTTTGCCGGAGCTTTTGAAGGAATGGTTACTCTAAAGTAGCTTTTCTTCCTGTTTACTATGCTAAAATTTCCGTGCATCTGTTTTGCTAATATTTTAACAAGCTTGAGGCCAAGGTTTTTCTTTTCCAGATCTTCGAGGTTATAAGGTAAACCTATACCATTATCTTTAACTTCAATGATATACTTATCCATATTTTTATCAATCAATATCTGAATAACACCGGTCATCTCATCATCAAATGCGTGTACGTAAGCATTTACAATAAGCTCATTAATAATCATTGCAAATGGCATTGCACGATCTGAATCAATGTATATATCGTTTGCATGAATTGTTGTGTCGACAGAGTTTGTCTTGTATCTGCGTGATTGATGCAGCCTGTTAGCAAGTTTAATGGTATAGGTCTTCAGATTCATTGAATCAACCGTCTTGGTCTGATACATTGTTTCGTGTACCAGAGCCAATGACCGAAGCCTGGAATGCGAATCGCGCAATAGGTTTTCGATTTCTTTTTTGCCTCCCTGTTTTACCTGGAGTTCGAGCAGAGCTAATATAACGGTTAGATTATTTTTCATTCTTTGGTGAATCCCATCCAACAACCTTTCTTTTTCCTGCAGAGATTCTTTAAGCTCATTTCTGCTTTCTTTGAGTTCATTAGTTTTAATTTCAACCTCTTCGGTCAATTGTTTATTCCAGGTGCCTACAAGATGAATTCCGCCAAGGCCGAGTACGAGAAGTAATCCGATTGAGATCCAGGTAATAATTTGAAATGACTCGGTTGCATGTATCAGTAAACCGGTTGAACCGGGCGGCAATGTTGCTGCAATACCATCAACAATTTGAAGTCCCAGCGAATTAGCACCAATTATAAAAAGTGCAAGAACTGCGGTAACACTCAGGATTGCTCCATAAATCCACTTCATAGTAACTTCGTTACGAACCGGCGGTACATACCACCTGCGCTTAATTTTATCAATTGTAGGTGTGATAAGAATTAAGAGCGGAGCAACGATAAGTATCGACTGAAACAGTACTCCGGTCCACCAGCCTTTCCATAATGTCATAGCATGGGTAACCGGCATATCATGAGCAAAGCTCCAAATAAAAGATCCAAGTGAACTGGCTAAAGCTGCAACAAATGAAATAACAACAAAAAAGCCGAAGCTTTTAAAATCTCTCAAAGATTTATCAACTGGAACACAAAAGAAAGCAAGTGCATAAATTCCCAGGCCAAGAACAAATGCAAAAGCAAATAATATCGCCCAGTAAAATTCTATATCAGTAGCAAAAGCAATTATAAATGTGGCAAGGAAAACTGGAATAAATCCCCATTCAAAACCAAACCAAAACAGAAGCAAAGTGCCAATAATCAGGGGAGGGTAGAGCATAAAGTATTTGTAAATAACTCTCTGATCAATACTTCCTGCGGCAAAGCTTTCGGGAGTCATTAAATAAACTGATATCATACTTACAGCGATAAGCACAACCCATATCAACAATAAAACTAAAGTTCTTGCTTCAGTAATTTTGTGCTTACTCAGCAGATGATCCAGTGTGAATGGGGTCCAAATATTTTTACTATTTGCCTGCATGTTAGTTGCAATTTTGCCCGGAGATTTTCTACTGGAGTTAAAATATATCTAAATATTAGAAACATCTAATATTTGTTTTGTTATTAATCAAAAATAGATTTTTTCACCTACGTATAAAGTGGAAATCTCTCAATAAAATTTATTTAAGATTGATTTGAACGAACAAACTTAAATAATGAAAAAACCAACTAAATGTAGGTACAATGTTTTTTAAAACTTGAAATAGACAAAGAGTCTCCCAAAGTTTTTACTGTCTTTATCTATCCGGTGATATTTCTCTTTAATATGTTTTTGTTCTAAGAATTTAAGCACTCTCTTCTTCAGCTGTCCTGAACCTTTACCGGGAATAATTTCAACGGTCTTAATTTTCTTTTCCAAAGCTTCATCAATAATCCTGTTTAATTCTTTATCGATTAAATCTCCTTTATTGTAAATATCATGGAGATCAAGCTTCAGCTTAGCCATAATAAAGTTTTAGTCTTCTTTAGCGGTTGATTGTTTTGGAGGCCTTACGCTGAGAACAGCGGTGTTTACATTTCTAACAACATTTGCAGTTGTACTGCCCAGCATCAGGTATTTGATACCCGTTCGGCCAACCGTTGACATTACAATCAGGTTATAATTTTTTTCTTTTACATGTGCATAAATCGCTTCATGAGGAGATCCGTCATACCAAACAACTTCACTGCTTACTTTATCTTTAAGCGTATGGAAATAGTTCTTTTCGATCAGTTTTACACGCTGATCACGGATCTTCTTGATGTTTTTATCCGGCTTTGTATCCACATCCACATCCTCATCATAATAATCGGTGCTTAACACATGTAAAATCGTGACATTACCGCCTGTTTTTTTGGCAATATCCAGAGCATGCGGATATGCTGCATTTGCATTATCTGAAAAATCTGTTGTAACAAGAATATTCTTCAAATCACCAAGATCAGATTCATCTTCAACCACTAATACAGGTATCTGGGCAAGACGCAATACTTTTTCAGCTACCGAACCAAGCAGAAATCGCTTAAAACCTGTTCGTCCATGTGTACTTAACACAATAAGATCATAACCTTCTGCCTCAGTTATAATTGCCTGAGCGGGATTACCCATTGATACAATGATGTCACCCAGCTTGTTTTCGTCAACGTTTTCGTCTGCAATTTCCTGTAATCTTTCCGATATAGATTGTTCTACCTCTTCATAGTTATGATATACATTGCTGCCCATTCCTAAGGCATAGGGTTCATCCATTTCAGTTACAGGAATATGTGAATGCATAGGGTAAATTTTACCATCAAACAGTTCTGCATATTTATTTGCTGCTTCAAAAGCTTTTAAACTCAGATCAGAGAAATCTGTAGGCACTAATATTTTCATCTGTACGTGTGGTTATTTTGTTTGATGTAATTTGAATAAAATTTTGAATAACAGAAAATCAAATCTCGATTTCTTGTTCTTCATTTCCCCAGCGTTTTTTCAGGATGTAATGAATTACTGGCGGAGCAAAAAAGATTGCAAAAAAGATAACACCTGTGAATTTATAAACTAAAAGTGCAATCAAGACACACACTAACAGAATTACAGCCGAAATGTACCAGACTTTCTGTTTGGTATTCATTGGTTAGCCTGTTTGCATCCTTAAGATTTCATTAGGTGATTTTTTGAAAACTCCGCGACTGCCGCTCCAGCCAATCGCAACTGCTGCTATTACGATTAACAGAGAAAATAATAATAATGCGGTCATATTTGGCACAAAACTCAGATCAAAGTAGAAAACTGCAAGTATCCATGCTATTCCAATCGAAAGAATAAGTCCTGTAAGTGTGGCAAGCACGCCAAGCAGAACATACTCAATAGTTTGTATTGCACCAATCTGTTT
>SLAU01000316.1 GCA_007126675.1 Balneolaceae bacterium | reverse complement strand
GGCACGTTCAGGGAGAAAACCAGATTCATGCATTGCTCAATGCATGGTGTGGATTTAGTGAAGTGATGGGAGAAGACATGAATCTCAGCTCCGATTCCCTCGCAAATATTCAGGCACGGACATTAATCGTTCACGGAGACCGCGACATATATTTTCCGGTGGAAATTCCGGTAGAAATGTACAAGGGCATCCCGGATGCATCTCTATGGGTTGTACCAAATGGCAGCCATCTGCCCGTTTTCGAGCCTGGCGTCCGGACTGAGTTTCTGCAACAGACTTTAGAGTTCTTTTTGGCCGGCGATTGATTAGACAGTAGAAAGCTTAGGTTTTTAGAAAAAATACCATCGGGTCAAAAACAAATGTTTAAACATATACATACAAACCTAAAATTGATAATAATCGAGGATTAAATATGCCTAAATACGTCATAGAAAGAGAAGTACCCGGAGTTGATAAACTGGAAGGCCGGGATCGAAAAGCCGCCGCACTGCAATCTCTAAGGGCGTTGAAAGATATCGGAACAGACATCCAGTGGGTGCACTCTTATGTCAGTGAAAACCGTACTCATTGTGTGTATGTAGCCGAAAATGAAGACTTAATTCACGATCATGCAAAACGCAGTGGCTTTCCGGTAACAAGAATTTTTAAGGTAGATTATATTCTTGAACCGGTGTCGGGAGAATAGCAGTTTTTTACCCAATTTGGTGATTCGTTATTTTCAGTTCAAACAGAGTAGAGAAGAATAAAACAGATCAACCCGGGCTGTAGTAAACACATTGTTATTTTTTGCAAGAACTATAGCTAAACCTTTTAACCAAAGTAATTAGTTGGTAATGTTTTTTTAGATTTTACAAGTAATGAATTCGAGCGCTGGATAGCCTCAGACGATCGATTCATGGACGGTAACTCGCAGGCGCAGATGAGTCTGATTGATCATATGAGTATTCACGTCGATGGGGGGACTTGCGGTCGGTTTTAACTACCCTTATGCAGGCATCATATGGTTGGCCGGAGACCCCTTCTCTGGATTGTTTATTTCGGCCTTTTCCGGCTGCCATTCACATTTAGCCCATACTATAGCAACTGATAAACACGCACGTAATCCACGTACATAGTTTGGGGAAATTCGGTAGTGTTATCCGGGCTGCCCGGCCAGTTACCGCCTACTGCAAGATTGATGAGCAGATGAAACCGATGGTTAAACGGATAAGGATGTGGATGTAATGATTGCGGCGTGATTGTGAAATATTCTTCGCCGTTTACAAACCAGGTTATTTCATCACGAACCCATTCGATCGAAAAAACATTAAAATCGTCAGAATATCTTTCACCGCCGCTTAGAGTATATGAGTCGCCCTGCCATCTGTTTTCTGGCCAATCAGGGCCGTAGTGAACTGTTCCGTGTACTACATTGGGTTCGTGCCCTACGAGTTCCATGATATCAATTTCACCGCTTTTTGGCCATCCGCCAAAAACTTCATCCGTAGGCAGCATCCAGAATGCAGGCCAAATACCCTGGCCTTCCGGTAATTTTGCTTTTATCTCTATACGTCCAAATCGCCAATCGCCTTTGTCAAAGGTTCTGATTCTTGCTGACGTATAATCCATACCATTGTAGTGTTCCTCTTTTGCAACAATATGCAGTATTCCATCACTAACAAAAATGTTGTCTTCACGGCTCGTGTAGTATTGAAGCTCATTATTTCCCCATCCATCTAATCCATATTCAGTGCCTGTTCCAATCTGATAGCTCCATTTATCTGTATCCAGTTCGTTGCCGTCAAACTCATCATACCAAACAAGCTCATATTCTAAATCCTCGGGATTCGGTTCCTCCGTTTGCTCCCCATTCCGCGAGTGATCTGCAGAAGTGGAGGTATCATCACATGCAGTGAAAGAGAAAAGAAGCAGAATAGAAAATAAAAGGGTAATTGATTTTTTCATTGTTACAGCGTTTTTCAGATGCATTTTTCAGGCTTCCTTATCTTTATTCAGTACACGGTTAAAACCTATCAAAATTGTACCCAATATTAAAATGCGCAGCGGGCTTTCTTCCTCAAACCAAATATTCATATCCGACGGCTCACCTCCCATCCCTTCCTGAAAACCAATGATGAAAGATGTGATAGCCTGGCTTACAAGTACGAAAAGCCCTATGACGACAATAAAAATTCCCAGATTATATACCCACTTACGATCCATATTTAACCTATGCTTTGAACAGTTTTTTGTTAATTATCCTAACCCGCCTCAACTTTTTGATGGAAGGCTTCAGAAACAGTTGCCATACTTGTAAACATAATCCATTATACGAGTAGGACATCATAGATAACTATCATTATAAATTGATATTTTTTAGTTTTTTAAAAAGCTTATACCAAATAGAACTATGCCAATGGAAAAGCTTAGATCTGTGAGGAGTCTAACTGTAAATAGTAATACTATAAAGTTTTAAATATCACGGTTTGGCATTCAAACGGTACGCCTATGTTGTTAAATCAGAGAAACTCAATGCAAACGCGTCCGATTGATTTGCAGGTTATCTGTCTTCCTGAACATTTCATCTGCTATTTTTGACGCTTCGGTTTCATTTCGTTTTTTTTCGGCTGGGTATGAGAATAGCTTTTGGCTAAATGATCACACAAAAATGAGATTACTATTGAGTTCGGAAAATTACCTCTCCCTTTTGTACCCATGCTCAGCCAGTTTTTCAGCCAAAGCCTTGATATGAGCCGGGCCAACCTCGCAGCACCCCCCTATGATGCCGGCACCGTGTTTTGCCCAGCTCAGTGCATGCTCGGCATAGGTGGCGGGATCAAGGTCTTTTCGCGCCTCCAGCACATCCACTGTACCACCTGGCTGCAAGGCATCAACAGATTTGAAACCGTTGGCATAGCCGCCGTAGATTACATTAAATCTTGCAAGAACATCCATTGCAGTGGTAACCGCTTCAGGTGCGGAGCAATTTACGAGCAGGCCTTCCGCGCCATCACGCACAACTTGTTCGGCTGCTTCAGCCAGCGACTCGCCGGAACGTAAGCTTGTTCCGTCACCGTCATCTACAGTAAAAGCCACCCATACCGGGAGGTTGCTTTCCACAGCAGCAGTCACCGCGGCGAGCGCTTCGCGGGCAAGAGACATAGTCTCGCAGATGAAAAGATCAACACCTTCGGCTTGTGCCGCTACTATCCGGCGGTAGGACCGCAGACAGGTTGCGTTGTCCGGGACGATTTCGTGATGGTAGCTCCCTACGAGCGGCGGCAGGCATCCGGCAATGCGCACATCCTCTATTCCGCTCTCTTCGCAGGCTTTACGGGCTGCATCCAGCGCCGCAGCGTGCAGCAGTTCGAATAGTCCGGGATCAGCGTCCCGTTCCAAACGCTGAGGCGTGGCGCTATACGTATTCAGTATAATAACTTTTGCTCCGGCTTCGATATAATCGCGATGAGCCGCAACCACCAGCTCCGGTTCATCCAGCATCACCTGGGCAGACCACAACGGAGATGGCGGGCGGCTGCTCCGGCGCCTGAGTTCCTGGCCCATACCGCCATCCATTATGATCACATTCTTTCGATCTGATTTCATTAGGATGAGTTTTTTATTTTTTTTTGATGTCTAACTCGCGCTTTTTAAGCAATCAAGCAGTTTTATTGAATACTGCGTTTATAGTCATGAATGAAATCAATTTACTAAGAAATAATTTCATGAACTGTTAGGGGGATGGATAAAAAGATGTTTGGATTTGGGGTCATGCAAACTTGAAGTAAAGCGAAGTATAATTAACAGTTTACAATATCCGGTTCTGTTGGCATTCGGCTGAAAAAAATTGTACCGTAGTGATCTTTACTCTCATCTATCGATCGTGCAAAAGCAAGTTGTTTTTCAGATACATTAAACACGAGATTCAGATGGTAATGAATAAATTGAATAAACATTCCCAGTAAACAGAGTGCTCAATTTGTTTTTTTAATCTGATAGTTGAACGGCTCACCGCCTAAGCGATCATGCCGGAGTACCGGTTGAAATTAATTTAAAAGGGGAGAACCAATAGCTAAATCCGAATTTCTAAAAGCCCAAATCGAGGCACGTCCTCTTGAGGCGGTTTTTATGCTTGAACAGCTTTGAGGGATTTGATATGTCTGCTTTGACGATTTGAAGATACATCTTGCATAGACTGTAAATTCAGTAGATGTATCGAATTGGTTGGATAAAAATATTATCCGATGTAAGGAATGTCGGTGGGTGAGTGCAGTTGTCGAAAGTTTTCGCAATCAACTTCAGCTATCAGTCAGCTCATCACGTTTTTTCCGCACCATCTGTACATCTTCCCAGGTGGAGCGTTTCCACTTCTGCTTACGGGGCAGGATGGCCGGGTGGTAGGTGACGGTCAGCTTTGTGCCGGACTCTTATTATTTAAAATTCTGCCGAGAGTTATGACTACCCCTAAAATTGTAATCTTGATGAGTAACCGTAACCTGCTCTTACACATAACTCATTAATTGTATTAGAAGTCCATAAAATTTTTTAGTATAATCGAGCTTAATCTTTGTTAACGTGTTCGTTACAGAACAGTTAAAGAATTCTCAGCGCGGTATAACTAGTGTGGGTTTTTGAGGACCTTCAATGATGGTGCTTAATCTTATCTGTAAAGGTTTTCATCAGAGTGTTGAGGTCTGTCTTTAAGTTGGCAGACTTGTGAAGAAAAGAAACACAATTCATTATTTCCAGGTCCCGGTTACTATCATTTTCTTAGTGACAGGACATTTTTAAAAACAGGGAAATATTAACAACCGATCAGAAACGAATGCTAATTAAGTAATAAATCAAAACTATGAATTCTAACTATCTTACCTCTTATATAGGTATATACCTTGTACTAATTTTTGGATTATTAATCACAGGCTGTGAAGAAGAATCGCTCTCTGACATACCTGATGAACCCGGTTCAGTTTCTTTTGCTATGAACTTGGATCCATTGGCGGAACAAGGCGTTGATGTTCATGAAGTTGAAATATCTCTGACACCCTGGGGTGACGGTGATACCAGGGTTGAAACGATTACCCCCTCCGAAGATCAAATTAATGAGACAATCAGTGATTTGGATCCCGGTAACTGGGATGTGGAAGTCCGTCTTTACTCGGAAGATGAAGAATTACTGGGCGAAGGTTCGAAAGAAGGCGTAATAATCGAGTCTGGTGAGACAACCGAATTAACGATGGAAATCACAGTTTGGTTGGACCCGGAAACCGGTGAATTATCCATCACAGTGATTTGGAATTTTGAGGAGCGCCGAATGTCGGCGGAGGAGGACTGTACATTCCATGACCCTGATGACATGGAAGTCGAAGAGAGCAATGACTCGTGGAGAATTGTAAGGGATGATTTTGTCGTGATCAACTTCGGCTCCGACGAGGACAGTGAAGAAAACGCCCGCCGAGGGCTCGAGATCATTCAGGCGTATCACCTGACGAATCACTGCTATGTCGGGCGACCCAACCCACCAATGAGCTACATGCTCAGCAACGAAATTGCGCCGCGGGGTGACATTGGCGACGAGGACTGCACGTTCCACAGCCTCGATGCGATCGAAGTCGTTGAGGATAATGGCACTTGGCGCATCGACAGGGACGATTTTATCGTACTCAGCTTCGGTTCCGACGAGGACAGTGAGGAGCTGGCACGTGAAGCCTTCGATCTTATCCACAAGTACCAGTTCGAAGAGTACTGTTATGTCGGTCGACCCAATCCGCCAATGACCTACATGAAGGCAAAGTAGATAAGAGTTTTAAACAGGTTATTATTCTGCTTCGATACACTTTGGTAAGATGAGAAAATGTGAAAAGCCTGCAGTTGATCCTGCGGGCTTTTCAGGTATAAGTATTCTTATCTACACGTCAACTCATCCAGCGTACTACAGGCGTTTAGCGGTTCATTCAGCGTAAGAGGTATAGGTTCAGGCTCAGTTAGTGGATCAGGAGTGGGCTGAGGTTTAGATTCAGCTTGTGTGGTCTCTTTTTCGTCCGGTCGTAAATATTTCCCTGTTTTCCAAGAAAGTGCATAACGGCTTGGCGGCTAAGCGGCGAGGCAACTAATTTTCCAAGGCCCTGAAATGCAAACTCGTCCGCTTGAGCCGCTGGTTATTTGCCGATTAGTTTACGATAAAGACTCCAGAATCGCTTTCGGTCTCTTTTCTGCAATCTTCAGTAGGACTTTTGCCGGTCCTTGAGGCTTACGCCTTCCTTGCTCCCAGTTTCGAAGCGTTCCAACACTGATACCAAGCAGGGAAGAGAATTCCTGTTGGGTCATGTCGTACTTTTCCCGAATCGCTGCAACATCAGGATCTTCAATCACAGTATACCTGGATGGTTTGCGTTTGCCTTTCCGAATGTCTCCGGCTTGCTTCACGCTTTCAAGTAATTCATTAAACATTTCATCATTCATGACAGTTGTTCCTCAACCATTTGTTTCAGTTGCTTCAATTGATCTGCAGTGAGATCATCCTTTTTGCTCTTGGGATATGCATAAAGCATATAAATTTGCTCATCGTCGGTGAAATAATAATAAATCACCCGGATACCGCCCCGTTTCCCACGCCCTGATCCGGCCCATCTCAGTTTTCGAATTCCACCACTTCCTTTAATAACGTCACCGGATTCAGGCCGAACTGACAACTGCAATTGAAGCAGGTGGTATTCTTCATCTGAAATCAGTTTTTGAATCAGCTTCGTAAAAATGGGCGTTTCAAAGAACTCCATTCAGTAACGGTTTGTTTTTAGGAAAAGTACGTCAATGACGTATAATCTGCAACTAGGATAAAAATGGATGATTTAGAAGAGGGTAGGCAAATAACATAAAGGATTGTATCGGAAGTGCCGGCAATATAGGCAAGCGGGTTATTTTGAGCAAAAGTCCCGGCACTTCCGATACAATCTTGTTGAGCTGAACCACGTAGCGGTATCAGGCTATGGGAATTGAATAGGCAACTGGGCTTGTATGAGTTGCGGATCGGCTGACAAACAGTGCGGATTGGCCTGGTTGAAGAG
>SLAU01000139.1 GCA_007126675.1 Balneolaceae bacterium | reverse complement strand
GGCTCATCCAAAAGCAGCACATTGGCTCCCTCTTTCAGCATTTTGGCAAGATGCACACGGTTCCGCTCACCGCCCGATATCTCCGAACACTTTTTCTGCTGGTCACTTCCGCTGAAATTAAAGCGTGCAACATACGCACGGCTGTTCATTTCACGATGGCCAAGCTTTACGAAATCCTGTCCGCCGGAAATCTCTTCCCAGATTGTTTTGGACGGATCGAGCGGACGTTTCTGATCCACATAACCAAGCTCAACCGTATCACCCAAAATAACAGACCCGGCATCGGGCTCTTCTTCGCCGGTAATCATCCTGAACAGCGTGGTTTTACCCGCACCGTTCGGCCCGATCACACCCACAATACCCCCGGGCGGCAGGCTGAATGTCAAATCTTCAATCAGGAGTTTATCATCATAGCCCTTCTTCACATTTTTGGCTTCAATCACTTTATCGCCCAGGCGCGGACCGGCCGGAATAAAAATCTCCATCTCATCGCGGCGTTTTTGGCGTTCTTCTGATAACAGCTCTTCATAAGAGTTGATACGCGCCTTACTCTTGGCCCGGCGTCCTTTCGGATTCTGCCTGATCCACTCCAGCTCTTGCTGCAAAGTTTTTTGCCGTTTTGATTCCTCCTTCTCTTCCTGCTGCAGTCGATCTTTCTTCTGCTCAAGCCACGAGCTGTAATTTCCCTTAAACGGAATTCCCTCACCGCGATCCAGCTCCAAAATCCATCCGGCCACATTATCAAGGAAGTAACGATCGTGCGTAACGGCGATTACGGTTCCTTCATAACGATCCAGGTGCTGCTCAAGCCAGCCTACCGATTCCGCATCCAGGTGGTTGGTCGGCTCATCAAGCAAAAGCACATCGGGCTTTTTCAGCAGCAGACGGCAAAGGGCCACACGGCGTTTTTCACCGCCTGACAAATACTCGACCGACGCATCGCCGGGCGGGCAGCGCAGGGCTTCCATCGCCTGCTTCAGTTTACTGTCGATATCCCATGCACCAAGCTGATCGATCTTCTCCTGCAGTTTGGATTGCTTTTCGATCAGTGCGTCAAAATCAGCATCCGGATCGCTGAAACCTTCGTTTACCGCTTCGTATTGTTTAATCAGATCCATCGTTTCCTGTACGCCCTCTTCCACAATCTCTTTTACCGTTTTGGACGGATCCAGCTCCGGCTCCTGTGGCAGATATCCAAAAGTGATTCCCTTCTGGCGGGATATATCCCCAAGGTAATCTTCATCCTCGCCGGCAATAATCCGGAGCAGTGTACTTTTCCCCGCACCGTTCAGGCCAAGCACCCCGATTTTTGCGCCATAAAAAAAAGAAAGGTATATATCCTTCAGAACCGTTTTGTTGGGTTTATAAACTTTACTGACCCCAACCATCGAAAAAATTATCTTCTGATCACTCAATGTTACACACTTTAATTGTTGATGTTTTTCGGCTCAAAAGGTACAAATAAAGATGATCTGCACAAACCGGAGCAGATCAAATAACGGAACATCATTGAGCTGTGAATGGCCGGGTAAAATCTTCTGTTCTTTGGATATGAAAAATTTAATTACAGTACTCATTTTAATTCTGTTAACCGGCTGCACAACCATCGAAATTTCGGAACCGGATGTGTTTGACCGCCACTCCACTATTTCAGCCGATCAGTTTCCTCTTCATGACTATCAGCTTCATGAAATGGAAATTGAAACTGACGACGGAGAAACCATTCACTCCTGGTTCCTTGAACGTGATGATGCCGATGCAACCGTGATCTATTTTGGAGGCAACGGATTTTTGATGGTGAAATCGCGTTCACTGATCGATGCCTACTCCGGCATTCCGGTTAACCTGGTGATGTTTGATTACCGGGGCTACGGAAGAAGTACCGGCACTCCTGATGTAGCAGGCATTAAAAGCGATTCACGGGCGGTATATGAAGCCGTAAGAAACGATTTTCCGGCAGACACAGGACCGTTATACCTTCACGGCCACTCGATGGGGACATTTTTGGCTGCATATATGGCCGATACACACGAAGCAGCGGGCTATATACTGGAAAGCCCGATCACAAATGTGGATCAGATGACCCGTCAGCTTGTGCCATGGCTGCTGCGACCATTTATCCGGTTCAGGATCGATCAGCCCGTAAAAGATGAGAATAACCTGACAAGGGTATCCAATATTGAAGTCCCGCTTCTGCTGATGGGCGGCGAACGCGATGAGATCACCCCATTTTCGATGGCTGAAGAGCTTTACAGAGAATCAGCATCGGCAGAAAAAGAACTGGTAAAAATCGAGCGGGGAACTCATAATGATCTCCCAAACTCTGAAATTTACAGGCGTACGCTCACAGATTTTTTGAGAGCTGGCAGAGACTGAACTCAAAAGGCGCTAACAGATTAATCTAAACAGAATAGAAAGAAGAAACCCTTCAAACTGAACGAAATATAAACGGAAAGGCTTCTTCTGCTAACATTCAATGCCCCAAAAATAATCAAGCAGACACCCGGTTGTCAGATTTACTAAACCCCGAACCCCGGTTATTAAAAATCATCCTGCTATTCCAAATCCTCTAATCTAAAGCCGTTGAGCATCATATTTCAATTTGGTTTAACCCTAAACGCTTTCTTTTTCCTTTTATATGGGATTCAGTCGCTGAACTCAGACTGGATGATACAAGAGTTTAAGCGATTCGGCATGACCGATCAGCAGCGAAAACTGACAGGTATTTTGCAAATCCTGGGATCGGCCGGCCTGCTGACAGGTTTTATCTTTCCGGTGATTGGTTTCCTGGCCGCTGTCGGATTTACATTTATGATGCTTGTGGCATTCATCGTTCGAATAAAGATAAAAGATAGCATTATTCAGTCTCTGCCATCCCTCATTTTCATGATGATGAACGGATGGCTGACGATCGGATTCTACAATCTATTGTCAATCTGACCCGCGTAAAAACGGTAAATGAAGCTTCACAGAATCCCTATCACGAGAGAGAGTACCAGGAATGTAAAAGCAGGCAGAGATTTTTTTAGCGGATCACTAATTTTAATGTGCATCGATACGGCACCCAGCATAAGAAAAGCGATCCCGTATGCAGCTATGGCTTCCACCTGAGGATAAAAAATTGATGCGATCAGCAAAATAGCCAAACCTACTTTAGCCGTACCTACCGCATACATAAACCAGACCGGCAGGCCATAATTTTTGAACTCCTCTTCGATATTTTTTGCATCCCCGCCCCTCCAGGCTGTGGACTTTTTTGAACGGACAAGCCATACATTCAAAATGCTTAAACCAACGATAAGTTTTAGTGCTATCATCAAGATTTCCATATTCAATTCCCTTTTATTTTTATTGTGGCTGTTAAGTGTGTATAAAAAGATCGGCCCAAACTGAAATAATTACTTCCCTTTCCTTTGTCGGAGAACCGATTAAAGCTCTCAACCGTTCAGTAACATTAAAAAATGATCTGCGGTGATTGCCGGCATCGCAATGTGGAATAACTATCCATGGGTTTGCACCCATGACTATTGACGTTGAACCCCGTTCGGGGTTCTTGTATAGGTCGCACCTGTTTTTTTACCACTGGGTTGCACCCGGGGTTATTATTGTTAAACTCCTTCGGAGTTTTTTATCACGATGCTCATGGGATAATCGAATCAGACCAACCACGACAGGGATTGAATGTTATTGATCCCATGCGGAGCTCGGAATATGAATGGTGGCCACCGCGAGCCAACCCCGAATGAGGTTGAAAGTCAATTATCCCGTGCGGAGCGCAGGATATGAAAGGTAGGCGGCATCTGGCCTCGAGCCAACCCCGAATGGGGTTGAATGTCAATAGGCCCGTGCGGAGCGCGGGATATGAAACGACACCAGCCTCGAACCAACCCCGAATGGGGTTAAACGTCAATAGCCCCGTGCGGAGCTCGGGGTGTGAATGGCGACAGCCACAAAACAACCCCGGAGGGGTTGAACCCTTTCAGGGTTCATGGTTTTTTACACATCATCTAATCCATGGGTTTGCACCCATGGCTATTGACGTTGAACCCCGTTCGGGGTTCTTGTATAGGTCGTACCTGTTTTTTTCCCACCGGGTTGTACCCGGGGTTATTATTGTTGAACTCCTTCGGAGTTTTTCATCACGATGTTCATGGGATAACCGCATTGGACCAACCCCAACAGAGATTGAATGTTAATAACCCCATGCGGAGCTCAGGATATGAAAGGTGACCTGCCTCAAACCAACCCCGAACGGGGTTGAACGTCAATAATCCAGTGCGGAGCGCAGGATATTAAAGGTGGGCGGCATCCGGCCTCGGGTCAACCCCGAATGGGGTTGAATGTCAATAGCCCCGTGCGGAGCGCGGGATATGAATGGCGGCAGCCACGAACCAACCCCGGAGGGGTTGAATGTTAATAACCACGTGCGGAGCTCAGGATATGAAACGACACCAGCCTAAAACCAACCCCGAATGGGGTTAAACGTCAATAGCCCCGTGCGGAGCGCGGGGTATAAATGGCGGCAGCCACAAAACAACCCCGGAGGGGTTGAACTCGTCAGATGTTATAATTGAGCGCCGGCTTCTTCCCAACCGGTTTTTGAGTGTTGCGTCGATCTGGCCGATGTCGGTCATGAGCATTTGATATTATTTATCATCAATCTGATTTATGACTAAAATCATACAAAAAATTACTCTAAAAATGGTGGTGTTTCGAACAGATCATAAAACCTTGCCGATGTTTCTGGCAGTCCGCTTTTTTTCAACCTTCCAATTAATTCATCCCCGGTAATTGGAGGATTTGTTCTTCTGAGTATCATCTTTCTTAGTGCCCATTTTGCTTGATCTTCACCCTGGCCGATCAATCCTGTCACAAATTTATCTGGGTGAACAGCATCTATATTGTACTTTCGTAATTCTTCAGTGTTGAAGTCTTTCAGATTAAAAGTTACGATTACATTCGATTGACTTACTATTGCGGCTGCTAACACATGCCTGTCGTCGGGATCCGTTAATTGCAGCTGGTTTTCTATTTCTTTGTAACCATACACTTTCGCATTTTCGAATGAACGATTCATTTCATCAGTAATGCGCATAATTATTTTGGGTTCAATATCAGGCCTGTTTTGTATAAGATGGCTGCTCCATTCCCTTTCTATATCATCCGACCATTTTGGCACATAAAGATATTGCTGTGCCAGGCTCAATAGCAGATCTCTTAACAAAAATGGATAGAGTACATTAGCATCCAGTATCGCTTTTACAGGCTCGGGCATATATCAGTAATCAAGGCCAAGCTCCTGAGAGATGCGGGTCAATTCTGTTAATGCCTCTTCACGTTCTTTTTCCATTTGTTTCTTATAGGCAAGCAGGTCTTCAAGCCTGATCCGTCGATGAGAGCCTACCATATGGAACGGAATTTTTCCATTCTCCAGCAACTTAACTAAATAAGGCCGTGACACAAGCAGCAGATCCGCAGCTTCCTGCGTGGTAATCTCTGCATCCACCGGGTTTACGGTGATCGCTTTTCCCTGTGCCATCAGGTTCATGATGGTATTCAAATGCTTTAATGCAGATACAGGGATTTTAATTGAATCTTCTTCACCCTTAATTCCAATCTCTACTTCCTTTGTGGATTTTTTGATATTCCCGGCTATACGATCCAGGATCTCCTTATTCTCACGTGCAATTTTTTGTTCTTTTCGCGAAGGCAGTTTTAATGCATCCATGGCCTTATTAATTCATATTTGTAATTGGTTGTATCTGAATCTACTTAAATAAACGAAATAAACGAAACAAGATTTCAATCTATTCCTTGACAAAATTCCGAATTGGATTGAATCCGGTATGCCCCAATCCACCTATACCAGGTATCTTTCATCAAATTCGACACCATGTTCTTTCAATAACTTTATCAGTTCTTCTTTAAATGTCATTTTCTTGTGATGTTTTTCCTGGTTTTGTACATATCGGATAAGTCTTTCTTTCTCTTTAATTGTATATGTAAATGCCGCATACCCCTCCTGCCAACTTTTGAAGTCCGGGAATAATTGTTTCTCTTTGATGTAACTGCTGCTTCCCAGTTTGATGTCTTTTACAAGACTCGATAATGAAATGGATGGGTGAATATGAGTTACGATATGTAAATGATCTTCAATACCATTTATCCGGTAAAGGTGGCAGTCTTTATTTTTCAGAATTCCCCAGATGTCTTTGAATAACTTTTCCCGGTTTTCTTTGATCAGTACGGGCTTTCTGTATTTAGTACTGAATACGATTTGATATAGGATCTGTGTATATGTACTCATAATTGAAACTCTCGATTATTTTTTGGTTGAACTCAAATCTAACCACTATTTACTAATCTGCAAATCCTGTCCCTGGATTTACATCCATAGCTATTGATGTTGAACCACATCCGGAGTTTTAAATATATCGCACCCGTTTTTGCCACCTTACCAACCCCGACAGGGATTGAATGTTAATGATCCCGTGCGGAGCGCGGAATATGAAAGGAGACTGGCCACGAACCAACCCCGAACGGGGTTGAATGTCAATAGCCCCGTGCGAAGCGCGGGGTGTGAATGGCGGCAGCCACCAACCAACCTCGGAGGAGTTGAACCCTTTCAGGGTTCGGATGGGTTATCTGATCCTTTTACATCCACCGGGTTGCACCCGGGGTTATTATTGTTGAACTCCTTCGGAGTTTTTTATCACGATTTTTATGAGATAACCGCACCAGTCCCGGATCGGCATTTATATCAATAACCGAACGAATTTGAATTTCTATAGCCCAATTTACTCCTAAGGTAATAACAGGAACCTCGTACGAAATGCGAGCTATTTATAGTGTACAGCCATTGACCAACCCCGAAAGGGGTTGAATGTTAATAATCCCGTGTGAAGCGCGGGATATGAAAGGGATATGAAAGGTGAATGGCCTCGAGCCAACCCCGAACGGGGTTAAACGCCAATAGCCCCGTGCGAAGCTCGGGGTATGAATGTCGGCAGCCACAAAACAACCCCGGAGGGGTTGAACCCTTTCAGGGTTC
>SLAU01000253.1 GCA_007126675.1 Balneolaceae bacterium | reverse complement strand
TAGATAGTCGGATAGTTGATAAAGGACGAGAAGCCTGTCCTGAGATGAATCGAAGGAAGTCCCCGCCCCGGGTACAATTGAGTATTGTAGTATCAGTTAGCAGGTATTGAGACGTTTTAGAAAGTCAGTTAATTGAAAAGGGACATGAAGACTTTTCTGAGAGGGTGAGTCTTGGATCGTGAGTAAAGAATAGTATTGAGTAGGGAGTATTGAGTATCGGGACAATTTTGACTTGTTTATTTATTCTTTGTGCATTTCTTCTGACAGATGGATTAATTTTGATCTTATATATAGGCACCCTCTAAATCAATTGAGAAATGAAGTGAAAATTAATGAGCTTGCTTAATCTGTTTATTTCTTTATATGTGATAAATCATCCAGGCACGTGAACGCATAAACAGAAGAGATTTTTTTGCGCAAATGAAAGTATTCAGGAGAAACTGACGCGTATATTGTTGAGTTTTTGAAAAATAATTTTTGAACGCAGAAAAAATATCAACTAAAATTTTTGTGTTTTAAAAACTCAGAAGTGAACATTTTAAACGTTTTTAGGAAAAGCTAACAAATTCAGGAATACATATTAAATTACAGTAAACAATTGCATATCTTGATTTTAAGTAATAAAATAGGTTCTTAATACCCCATTTGAACATTAATGAAGTATAATTTTTTCATATCTGAATCAGAATTAACTTTTGTTAAGGTTCAAAAAAAATAAAAACAGTCTGTAACAAACGAACTTTTATGTAGTCGTATACCTCAGTTCAATTTGATTACGGATTGATTTAATCATCTATAAACATAACTTAACTTAACTTAACAAAACAACTCGGAGTACATTATGGGACAACAACAATTACTTCTCGTAATTTTGGTAACAATTATCGTGGGTATCGCGACGGTTGTGGCTATTAACACATTTGGAACGGCTGCCGATCAGGCAAACGTAGATGCAGTAAGACAGGATATGCTTCAAATTGCAGCTTCTGCTCAGCAATACTACATGCGACCAGAAATGCTTGGTGGCGGTGGAAGGTCATTTGATGGCATTACTTTTAATGATTTTGCTTTTGCTGGAACAGTAGAAGATGTTGATGAACCTGCAAATGCATTTAATGAGAATGGCCGATATCATATTTCAGTTACATCAGATGATAGTTTTACTTTGGTCGGACATCCTGCAAGTCTTATTGATGGTGCAGTAGATGAGGATTCTGACGCATCAGAAACAATGGAGCTTACGGTAGAGCGTGATTCAGTTACTTGGGTTCGATCTAATCCAGGATCAACTGACTAATAAATAGTCACGTTTATGATTAATTTGTAAAAAAAAGCTCCTTAGGGAGCTTTTTTTCTTTATAGAAATCTAATTTAAATTTAATTTTATAATCATCATATTGTTATAGCCTTTAAATTTAAATTATAAATTTTAGTTTGTTATGGGACAGCAACAATTACTACTAGTAATACTGGTAACCATCATAATAGGTATTGCAACTGTAGTTGCATTAAACACTTTTGGTTCTACACTTGATAATGCAGCAGTACGTGCGGTACAGGTAGATCTGATTAATTTAGGTGAGGCATCCCAGGCATATTTTGAAAGAGCTAAACTGATGGGAGGCGGAGGCAGAACATTTAACGATATTGATTTTTCAAAATTTACATTTCCCGGCAATATTGATGAAGATGATAATCTTATAGCTTATAATGAAAATGGTACTTACACGATTATTCCAGTTGATGCAAACCAATTTATTATAGAGGCAGAAGTAAATGATTCTGAATCGCGTATGATCGCAATACGTATATGTTCCAGAAGTATTGCTTTGGGAGATGTTGATTTTGGAACTGCACCAACACCACCTCCATGTCCATAAAAAAGATTTAAGAAATGCATAAATATTAAATTTTATTTATGCTATTACAATAAGTATTATCATTGCTCTTTTCTTTTTATTTTGATTCAACAATTGATGAACAATTGCCCGCTTTCCCGGCGATTGAAAATCAATAATTTAACAATCAACCCTCTATCATATCGGAGGCTGCCATGGGTCAGCAACAACTATTACTCGTTATTTTGGTAACCATAATTGTAGGTATAGCAACTGTAGTGGCGCTTAACACTTTCAGCTCAGCTGCAGAAGCTGCAATGATTGATGCAGTCAGGCTCGATTTACTTAGTGCAGGCGGAGCTGCACAGGGATATTATATGCGGCCTGTAATGTTAGGAGGCGGTGGGAGAACTTATGCTAATGTTGATTTCAGAAGATTTGCATTTCCTGGCAGAATCGTAGAAGGAAGTGACAACCTTGAATCTGAAAATGAGAATGCGACTTATGTTATCAGCGGACAATCACAAAACGAATTTTTAATTACCGGAACCATCAGCGGTTCATTGGTTTCATTATCTGCAAGAGTATGCCCTAATGGACTCAAAATGGGCAAACCGGGGATAGGTGTACCACCGGCACCGGATGCCTGTAATTAATGAAATCTTTTTTGTAACGATACACGATTTTATTTCTCTTATAAAGAGAATATATTAACGGTTTATACAAGTCATCTACACTGATTATGCCTAAATTTCGACTAAAAGCCACTTCCAAAGCCGGTAAAATTATTAAAACCGAGTTTGAAGCTGACAATAAAAAAACTGCCCAGGAAAAAGTAGATAAGCTGGTTCGTAAAAACGGCCTTAAGGTACAGGCTCTCGAGAAAAAAGAGATATACCAGTATAAAGTCCAAAAAAATGGCAGAGCCAAGGTATTAGGTGAACAGGAAGCTTACAACAAGGAAGAACTTGAGCGAGCCCTGACTAAACTCGGTTACAAAGTACACAGCATTAACAAAAAGTGGTTCGACTTTAAGGGTGGTGTACCAAATGAAGAGATTGTAACTTTTGTAAGCCTTTCGGCTGACCTCCTTCGTCAGGAATTACCTTACGATGAAATTCTGGACCTCCTGTATGAGGATACACAGAATAAAAAGATGAAGGATGTAATTAAAGAGATCCAGAAAGATCTTAAAGACGGTAAAGAGGGTAGCGAAGTATATGGCAAGCACGAAGATGTTTTCGGGAAGTTTGCTGCATATATGCTTGGTGTGGCGTCTACCTCTGGTAATATGGCTCTTGTATTCGAGAGTACGGCCAAATTCCTGGAGAGAGATGCTGAGTTTAAAAAGAATTTGAGACGTTCCATGCTCATGCCTTCTGTCACATTGTTGGCTGTAATCGCAACAGTTCTTTTTTATGTTGGATATATTTTTCCGGCTCAATCAGAAATGTTTCTTGAATTCAACATTACGCTGCCCCCGATGACCGCCGCTACGCTGGAATGGAGTTACTGGCTGCAGGATCACTGGATTGTATTAACGCTTTCTTTTGTGATTCCATTGGCGTTATTTGCGTGGTATGTAAAAACCCCGAAAGGAAAGCTTATGCTGGATAAATACATTATAAAAATTCCGATAATCGGGGATTTGTTGCATAAAACCAGTATTGAAATTTTTGCCCGTGTATTTTATACACTCTACAGTGGTTCAGGACAAAACATTGAAGTTATCAGAATTGCAGCTGAAGCCTGCCGGAATACATACATTGAAAAACAGGTGAAGGAGGTAGCTATAAAAATGATGCTTAAAGATGGTGCCGGGCTTGTTGAGTCTATCGAAGCAACCAATGTGTTTACCAACACTGCGATAAGCCGATTCAGGCTGGGTGCAGAGTCAGGAGCATTGAGGGAAAATGCAAAACAACTTGCAGAGTATTACGAAGTTCAAACCGGTTATAAGATGGAATCTGTTATTGATCAGATCAACCTGTTTATCAACCTTTTCATTATGGTTGCCCTGATTGCGATTACGGTTGTCTCTTCCGAGGCTGCACTGATCGACGTCAACTAAATCGTGATATTGAAACTTCTTCCGGCGGTTCCTGATTTTCAATAATCTGATCGGAAAGTAACTTTGCAAGATATCTGCTTTGGATCATCCCTTTTGATCCAAGGCCAGATATAATGAAGAGATTCTCCTTTTCAGGATGCCTGCCGATTACAGGCTGATGATCATTCATCGCAATTCTAACCCCGGCCCACTGATCTGTAGATTTTATGGCTGATTTTAATCCCGGAAGTGTTCTCTCCAGTTTTGATAAAAGCGCCTTTTTTCCATTCTGGTCCGGCTTAACGTGATCGAAATGATGCTCATAGGTACTGCCAATCACCA
Organism: Balneolaceae bacterium; assembly: GCA_007126675.1. Classification (GTDB taxonomy): domain Bacteria; phylum Bacteroidota; class Rhodothermia; order Balneolales; family Balneolaceae; genus SLAU01. The sequence goes on along the minus strand of SLAU01000253.1, from coordinate 2,851 downwards.
ATCTGTTCCGTTTCACAGGATCTGCTGCCATATATCCCAAACTTGATATTGATTCCCGGAATGGCAGCTCTTCTTCTAAATCCAGTGAAATAGTCTGCCCTTTTATCGAAGAAAAGTCGAGAAAATTCCACTCATTCATATCGGTAATTGCACTTCCAACTGCATAGATGACTATTTCTGATTTAAATTCAGCTTCCTGATCTGAACTAATTACTTTTAGCTGTTTTGAGTCAGAATTGATGTGAACAGAACTATTGTAGATTGTTTGCAGGCCTTTTTTTACAAGGGTATCAGAATAGCTTCTCAAAAAGGGGATTGGATCAATTGAGAATGCTTTCCGGATATGCAGGCCTCCATAATTGTCGCCGAAAAAAGGATATTTATTTTTGAACTCTTTTTCGGGAATCCATTCAATCCAGTTATCCGGCCAGTTGTATTTTTCGGGAGACCGTTCAAAATCCTCAGCCATCTCTTTAGTGAGTGCAGGTCTCAATACACCGTTTTCTGTAAAAAATGGTTGCTCTGTCTCTTGCTGAACCGATTCAAGTACATTTTTTAAGTGCTGATAACATAAATCGGCTTTCCAGGTCATTTTAGCACGACGGCCTGTGGCAGGGTTTGCCAAAACCAAAGGAGCTCCCGAAGCACCTGACCCGGGCAGTTTTTTATCGATGATTGCAACTTTTAATCCTCTTCCAATCAGCTCATCTGCTACAGAAAGCCCTGCAATTCCTGCACCGAGTATTGTTGCGTCAACATTTGTAAGGTGGTTGTCTGAACTCATCAGAGAAGAGAATCTGAATCTGTAAACCGGGCTCCGGCAGCTTCCATTTCAGAAAATGCTTTTTCAACAGAACCATCCATATCGATTCCCTTAACGGCATCTTTTACAACGGTGACATTGAATCCCTCTTTCAATCCATCAAGCACCGACCATTTCACGCAGAAATCGGTCGCTAAGCCAACTGCATACAGATCTTTGATTCCTCTTGTCTTCAAATATCCTGTCAGACCGGTTTTTGTCTTCTGATCGTTTTCATAAAAGGCAGAGTAGGAGTCGATTTCTTTTCTGAACCCCTTTCTGATAATTACCTGCGATTTTTCAGTTATCAAATCCGGATGGAATTCAGCTCCGGAAGTTCCCTGAACGCAATGATCCGGCCAGAGAACCTGGATACCATAATCAACCTCGATTGTGTCGTAGGGTGATTTACCATCATGGGATGAAGCAAAAGAACTGTGGCCTGCCGGATGCCAGTCCTGTGTTTGAATTACGGTATCAAAACCTTGAATCAATTTGTTGATTACAGGAATAACCGTGTTTGCTTCAGGTACTTCGAGAGCACCATTTTTACAAAAATCGTTTTGAACATCAATTATCAGTAAAGCTCGCATCAGACTAAGTTTTATAATCGTGAAGTAATTTGTCTCGCAAATTCATCAGGTCGGTGGTAATACCAACTTTGTATATATGCGGATTATCAAAACGTTTAAACTCGGGTGAGAGTTTACTTAAACGTTTTCTGCAATATTCGGCAATTTTATCCAACCCGGGTTGTTCAACAATAATACTGCCTGCTTTCATCATCTGCATTAATAGCTCGTTACTTTCCATTTCAGTCAATTCCGTATGTTTAGCCGGAAAAGTAGGGTGGAAGATCTTTGAAAAAGAATCTCCGTTTACCATTCCGATGGCATCACCATGCCATGAGCCATCCGTATTCAAAAATCGCTTCACGGTTTTAATGCCCGGAAGTGTAATTTTTTCGATGTTCTCTGAAACTTTCAAATTGGGTTTATCACCAACTGAGGATAACTTATAAACACCATCCATTGCTGCATCAGGATTGCCCGTAACAAGCCTTGTACCCACACCGAATATATCGATAGGGGCGCCCTGGTTTAAAAGGCTGCTTATGACTCTTTCATCAAGCTGGTTTGACGCAGCAATTTTAACATTCTTAAATCCGGCGTCATCAAGCATTTTTCTCGATTTCTTTGCAAGATACGCAAGATCGCCACTGTCCAGACGAATTGCTTCAAGTTCATGGCCTTTTTCTCTTAATTCCTGCGCAACCGTTATTGCGTTCGGCACCCCGGATGTAAGTGTATTGTATGTGTCAACAAGCAGAATTGTTGAGTTCGGAAAATGATCAGCATAAGCTCGAAAAGATTCAAGTTCGCTGTCGAACGCCTGCACCCACGAGTGAGCCATTGTACCGCCTGCATTCAGTCCGAACTTTCTGGCCGAATGTACATTTGATGAACCATTAAATCCGCCGATCACTGCTGCACGGGAAGCATGAATTCCTGCAAGGCTATGAGATCGCCTCAGGCCAAAATCGAGCAGGGTAGCATCAGGGCCTGCAGCATGCCGGATTCTTGCAGCTTTGGTTGCAATCAATGATTGAAAGTTCAGAATATTAAGCAGTATCGATTCAACAATCTGTGTTTCAATCAGGCTGCCTTCAACGCGTAATACAGGAGTTTTGGGGAATATGATTTCACCCTCAGGAACTGAGTAAATATCTCCTCTGAATTTGAACTCTTTCAGATATCCGAGAAAAGAATCATCAAAATTTTGGCTTCTCAGATAATCAAGTTCAGAAGGAGTGAAGGTATAATTTTCAAGTGTTTCCAGCAGGTTTTCCAGACCTGCAAATACTACGTATCCGCCCTTATATGGATTGCTTCTGTAAAAATAATCAAAGGAGGCTTTTTGCTCAGCTTTTCCGGATAAATAGTATCCCTGAGCCATGGTTAGTTCGTAATAATCGGTAAAGGTAGCAGGTTCGTTTATGTACATATTCAAAAATAAACGTAATGCAGGTTTAATAAAAACTGATGAGGT
>SLAU01000060.1 GCA_007126675.1 Balneolaceae bacterium | reverse complement strand
CCAAATCTGCTTGTAGGGGCATAATATCCGGTGATCTGATATCCCCATGAGGGATCATAGGGATGCTCGGCAATCGGCATTAATTCGATGTGCGTAAATCCCATTTCAGAAACATAAGGCACAAGATCTTCAGCAAGCTCGCGATAAGACAAAAAGCCGGGTTCCTTTCCTGTATGTCGTTTCCATGAACCTGCATGCACTTCGTAAATCGAAACGGGGCGATCGAGTGAATGATTATCTTCTCGATTATCCATCCACTTACTGTCGCTCCATTCGTATTCACTTTCCCAAACGCAGGAAGCAGTGCCCGGTCTTAATTCAGCAAACCTTCCATAGGGATCTGATTTTAATATGGGAGCAGTATTTCCTTGTGGTTTTACTTCAAACTTGTATATATCTCCTTTTGTAACATGCGGAATAAAAATTTCCCAGATTCCCTGCGCCGGATGAAATCTCATTACGTGAACCCGGCCGTCCCAGGCATTAAAGGGGCCCACAACACTTACACGAGATGCGTTGGGTGCAACCACAGCGAATAAGGTACCCGAAACCCCGCCCACTTCTTTTATATGAGATCCTAAAAATTTATATGCATGGTGATGATTTCCTTCTCCCCATAACTGAAGATCAAATTCAGATAATTGAGTGCCAAACTGATATGCATCTTTCAGTTCGTAGGTTTCATCGTTATATCCCGTGATTTTTAGTGTATAGTCGAATTCATTTTTTCGTCGTGGAAACAGATACTCGAACAACCCGGACTCATCAATCTTATTTAAAACAACATTCTTTCCTTTGTTGATAATTAACTCTACACTTTGTGCATCGGGGCGGAAAGTTCTATACACAAGCTTTTCTTTGCCGTCTACGTTAATTTTGTGCAACCCAAGCACAGCAAAAGGATTCCCGTGTGATCCGTTGGATATTGCCTCAATTTCTTCGATTTTAAGCGTCGGGTTTTTCACGTCTTCCTTAATTTAGTTGAAAAGAATAAATATAAAGATTTTATACACAATTACTTTGCAAAGGAAATTAAAGCATGCCTAAAATTCAAGTTTCATAAATGAATGTAATACGTTTTATATCGAGACGGTACCTGTTCTCCAGAAAGCACGTTTCTCTAATATCTATACTAACCGGTATTAGTATTACCGGGCTAACCATTGGAACCGCTCTCCTGATTATCATTCTTTCCGTATTTAATGGGTTTTATGATGTAATACGAGGCTTTTTACTTTCCTTCGACCCCGACATCAGAATTGAATTGCATGAAGCAACGAGAATGGCTTATAGTGATGATCTGATCAATAAGATATCTGATCATCCGGAGGTGCTGAAAGTAACCCCATACATTGATGGTAAAGCGATGCTTGCATTTCGCGACGATAGAAATGAGGTGGTTGTAGTTCGCGGCGTTGAACGCGCATCTCATATACGAATCAGCGAGCTTGAAAACAGTATTACAACCGGGGTTTTTGACCTTTCTGTGCAAAATGGACGGCCGGGACTGGTTATCAGTGAATCGTTAGGAAACAGATACGATATACGGCCCGGTGATGAAGTTGCCATATTAAGCGCCACCGGCATGAGGAGGGCTCTCACTCAATTTTCAGTTCCGCGTGTCAGCCGATTCCAGGTGCGGGGCGGATATTCTATTCAACAGATTATGGACGGAGACATGGTGTATGTTGATTTGCAGGCAGCTCAGCGTCTGTTCAACATGCAAAATGAAGTATCCGGTTATGAACTAAAATTAACGGATACTGACAGAGCCGAAAGAGTAAAAGGTGATCTTGAACAATTGCTCGGGCCCGAATACAAAATTTCTACCTGGTACGATCTGCAAAAGCCAATGTATGACGTTATGGAAATGGAAAAGTGGGGCTCATACATCATATTAATGCTTATAATTCTCGTGGCGGTAATGAATATTGTTGGTTCATTAACTATGATTGTGATTCAGAAGAAGAAAGATATTGGTGTGCTGATTTCAATGGGAATGACCCGGAAAAAAATCAGGAGAATCTTTCAAAACCAGGGGCTTATCATTGGGTTGATCGGCTGCGGAATCGGAGGGGCTTTGGGGTTGATTATCTCCTATGCACAAATGGAGTTCAGTCTCGTTAAGCTGTCTTCCGCATTTATTATTGATGCATATCCAATATTAATCAACCCCTGGGATGTAGCAATTATTCTTGGAGGGAGTATGATTTTATGCCTTGCTGCCGCAACATATCCGGCATATCGTGCGGCATCTATAGACCCGGCTGATGCCGTTAGAAATGAGTAGCGGATCTAAAAGTGTACCGCAAGCCCTGACCAGGCAACTCCTATACTACCGCCATTATTCTCAGAGCTTCTTGTACTGGCGGCAGCTACCGAAAATTCAAAATTTCGAAATTCAAGACCGGTACCTATATGATAAGATTTGGAGCTATATCCGCCGAGTCGCACACCGGTACGAAGTGGCAGAAAACCGAAAAACCTGTATTCGGTGCCAACCGCCATGTGCATTCTTTTTGAATTATTTCCTCGCTCAACAAACCCTGTTCCAACATCGAGCATAAGCCCAAATCTGCCCAGCAACAGATGTGAGCCAATATTCATCATAGCCGGCAAGCCTACCCGGAAACTTGATCTGTCCTCAGTTGAAATATTTGCATAAATATCTTGTCCGATCGAGTCTTTTAAGACAGATTCAAAATACTTATTTGTATCTCCGTCAAACTCACTATCAATAAATTCCCGGTCGTAGGTAAAGCCTCTCCAGGTAAAATCATCAGCAGCAGAAATCTTTCTTGCATCACTCTTGAAATTAAGTGCGCCTAAATCAGTCAGTGAAAATCCGATAATCAGTTTTTTATCACCTCTGAACATTCCATAGTCGAAGAAGTCAATATGGTCGATATCCATCACAAGCGTTGCACCTAAATCAAGGCCCAGGCTGGTACCTTTGATACTGCTAAAATCAGAGGAGTTTAACTCTACAAAATCTTCAATAGGCGGTCTGTTTCCCATATCTCTTTCTTGCTGATACGACTGTAACTGGTTAGATAATTCTCCAACGGCTTCAACAGAATAATTGAAATTATGATTAACAAGTGAACCCTCCGTTTCGGTTGCCTCCTGAATAGTTAACACAGACCCAAGGTTAATCCGTGAATAAGCCTGAGCAAACAGAAGTTTAGGGGCCGCTCCAACATACAGGCGCGCATTTCTTCCAATTCCATAGAAGTCATCCCACTCCATTACAACCCGCGAATACCCCAGGGAAACCTCATGAAAGGCTGCAAACTCCTGAGTTGTACTCACATTACCTCCTTCGGCAAACACATCCGTATTGAGCCCGCGGAAAAATAAATCTGCAAATCCGCGCGAATATGCTGAGCTGGCAAGCACTCTTGCTCTTGAAGCAATACTATAAGCCGCGTGTTCTGTCCGGTATGATGCTGCCAAGGGTATAAACCCAACCTCAGCACTTGCCGATCGGGTGCCTGCTGATGGAACCCCGAACCATTGATCAAGCATATCTTCAGCCACCTCTCCCTGTATCACTCTGCCGGAGGTCAGATATTCATTGTAAGTAGAGATATTCACCAGGCTGCCGCCGGCCTGTGTGTATAAACCACCGGCTAATCCGACTGATATAGCCGGCCTGTTGTGATTTTGAAGCATCAGGTTGGCCGGATTTACAAAGTTAGCGTGATAAGTATCTGTGTACGCCGTACCGCCTCCGCCAAGCCCCAAACTTTGATGAGTTAAATGCCTTGATTGTGCATCCAAACTTTGTGCTGAGAAGACCAGAGTCAGCAGAAATAAAGCAGAGAGTATTAGAGTAATCTTTTTCATTTTTTCTCTCAATTAATTCTTCTCTGTATTGTAAACTTTCCGGTTATCTGAAAACTTACATGATCTGAAGAGCGAACTCTTACCTCATCACGATCAATTGTTTCAAGCCCGGCCATCAATTTTACATTCCTCGACCTGTGCAACTGGCTTAACTGCTCCGAAGAAAGATTGATATGCTTCGTTCCGGTATGACTGTTTGATATAAACCCGGAAGCGCCAACTGTACCGGCACGAATTTCGAATGGATCCTCTGCCGGCAATGGAACATAGGTGATCAAATTATCAGCTTCATCAAGAAAACCAAGCTGTAAATCTACCATAAAAGGAAGTGCATTTTCATAATTCAGTGTCAAAATTCCCTCTTTGATTTCAAAATCATCGTCTTCATCCGGAAGATCGGAAAGATCGGCACTTGTTGTGTCGGTATAAGCAGCCCTTTCAATCGTAACAATCGACATGGGTATATTTACACCAACGCTTGGATCGAAGCGTACCGGGGTAGTAACTCTGCCCTCTTCCTGCCCGGTTTCGTTAATGTTTGCCAAACCAACAAACCGGATTTCAACCGGCAAAGCACTTAAAAACTCAGATATATTCGTTTGTTCGCTGTCGAACGTGACTGACTTTCCGGTTGTAAAATCACCATCCGTTTCAATATCAAATTTGATAAGGTCGGAGATTGGTATTGGCGATCCGTTTACCAGAAGATCGTTTGTTGGGTCATTGGGGGATAACTGAAAATCACTGCCCGGCAGCCCTCTCAGATAAAATTCATTCCCGTTTGCATCGATTCCAAGAAAAGCACCAATAATTGTGGCTGATGCGTCAATATTTGTAAAGTAATCAATGCTCAGCGAAGAGTTGGTAAATGTGATTCCATCAACTTTACCAGATAAATCACTTAATCCGTCTATTTCTATGATTTCAGCTTCAAAGTTATTTTTTATATCAACTCCGCCTAAACTTCCGGGCTCACTATCATTAAGTATGATCTGTTTATTGGTCAGAATTCCAAATGCTTCTTTAATCATGAGATTAGTGAGGACTACCTCAGCACTCAGCATATCTGATTCATTAATCACCCGTGCATCTTCTGCATCATTTTGCTGAGTATTTTCTGTTAATCCAAAAATATTATACTCTACCTCGTTTCCCGTTGCATAAAGGCGAACATCTGACAGCTCGATAGATTTTAAAACCGGAGTGATATTATTTCTCTCGATTCTGTCTTCACCTTCAAGTACGATAACCAGTGAATCTGCAGCACTGTAAGGTGCCTGCCGAATTCCTGGAAATGACAATTGCAGCATTTCAATATCAATATCAATCTGATTTATGATATTTTGGATAGTCAATACAGCCGTTTCAAGTTCAACGTAGTGGTCAGGCTGTGTTAACTGAATATCTTCATCCGAAAAGTCTGTAACCCCAGAGCTGAAGAAATCCTGTTCGGGCACAACAGCCTCTACCTGAGAAGCAAATAATTCTTCTCCCTCTAAATGATTTATTATCAATGAGCCGGCTACATCCTGCATCGTTTGTTCAGACCATGAAATGGAGATGTCTGTGTTGATATTGGTTAGCTGAACTTCAGGATCAGTATCCGGATTATCCACTACAGGAAGTGTACTGCTTTGGGTTGTTAAGTGGTTTAAATCATTCATTACCACGGTCCCTATAAAATTATTGCCGCTGAACAATTCAATAGTTACTTCATCAATATTAAATCCAAGCTCATTTCGGATTGAAACATTTATTCCCCCGCGTTTAATTGTAGCACTCACGAAATAATCAGTTTCCGGCTCAATATTTACAGGGAAAGGAGAGGTGCTTCCGGGAATAGTATCACCCTCTTCTAAATCAGAAGGAATTCCCGTCAGTTCTTCAAAGCTGGCTTCTCCAAGATTACCGGTATCATCATCTTGTGATGAAAAATCATCCAGCTGAATTTCGCCGACTGCAGCATCAAACGGACTGGGCTCTACATCTATAACCGGTATAACATCGTCTAAATCGCGGATGTCAAATTCTTCATCAACTGAAAGAGTAAGAAAGTTATCACCATCAACTGAAAACAGATCAGCAAGATCTTCGTTGGAAGTGGTGTCGATTATAGCGTTGCGGCCTCCAAAGAAAATAAATGAAGCATCGGCAATTATAGGAGTATCAACACTGCTGGAGAGGGTAAAATCCGGACTTCCCGGTGTTTCGCAACCCAAAAGTGCAAGAACTAATACGATGAATAGTATTGAGTGACTTTTATTTTGCATAGAGAACTCCTGATTAATTGGTTCTTAAACAATTGTAGATGATCTCTAATGCAATTTACTACTTTTTAATAACAGAATTACATCTTTTAGAATAAAATAATATTAGCAACCGGTTTATTCATGTCCCCACGGTGCGGGTGGTAACTCTTCAAGCGGTTCAGAAAGGTCAAAATCAACTCTCCAGCTCCAGGTTGTATCGCGTATGGTTCCGTAGGTGTAGCGCTCACCCGGTTCAATTTCGATTCGCCAGCCGCGGAAATGACCCATCTCTTCAGAACGCGGTATCGATTTAAACTCCTGCCTGAGCGCCGTTCCGCCATCAACAGAAAAACCGCCATACATGGTTACCTCATCATCGCTGCCATCCGGCATGCGGTGATCGTGGCGAATTTCCAGACCGTCATCGTGCTTGGTAAAGATCCAGGTACGTGAGCGATCCCAGTCGTTTTCCTCTTCCAGCTCAATATGAAATGGCATTTTTAACTGATCATCATCACACTCCCTGAAGTGCACAATCAGCAGCTCGGTTCCGGTAAGCATCTCGTCTCCCGGCGGTTCAAGTGTTAATCCGCCGGGGTAAGCGTTGCCGCACTGTTCGGCCAGTGCGTTAAAGAATTGTTCGAAGGGTTCTTCCTGGGTTGATCTGTCTGCCTGATCAGTGTCAGCACAGGATGAAATCAAAAAAGTTAAAAGTAAAACAGTAAGAATATTTTTCATGACATTGGAATCTAATTCGCACGAAAAATAGAAGATTTAAGGTAAAAGAAAAGAGAAGAATTCTTTTACAGTTCAACTAATTGTACAAAACACTCACTCCAGAATAAACCGGAAAGTGATCGTTCCTGTCTGAACTTCCTGAGGCACTGAGCTGGGTAACCGGGAAAATTGCCAGCTGCGAAGGGTTTGCATCACTTCACGCTCCAGCTCGGGGTTCATTCTTCGTATTGGCCTGATACCCACAACACGTCCTTCAGGGCTTACTGTTATCTG
>SLAU01000337.1 GCA_007126675.1 Balneolaceae bacterium | reverse complement strand
TGAGATTCGGGGATGTTTCATTATGTATTTTATTCGGTGTCTGTTATCAAATGCGCTCCGGGTCCGGGCTTTGCCTCGATTACATCCGTTACGCCGGGGAGTTCCGTTAAGGCTTCTTTGATAATGCTGCAATGCTCTGGCAGAGTTATCACTTTCACCTGCGACCCGGCATCCATCGTGATGTAAGCCGGAATTCCCCGCTTCCGTAAACCCCAAACTTTACGAATTGATTCCATCGTGCCTGCTTGCCAATAAAGAATGGATGGATGGGCTGAAATGGCAAGCCCGTGCATTTTCATCGCACTGTGTTCCGACAGTTCACCAAGTTTTTGAAAATCGCGTTCGGCAAGCGCTGATTTTATGTTACGGATATCATTTGGTGAACTTTCAATCCAGGCGTTATAAAAAGGTGAGGTCTTTGCCGTCCTGTTCATCCCTTCTGTTGATCCTATTTTTTTCGGAGCCTGTGATACAACCGCAACAAGCAGGCGAATATCCCAGTAATTCTCATCATAAAGCTGATGCGCGTAGTCGCCATCACCACTATTGTCGCTGCCAAGCTTCATCTCTGCAAACCCGCCAAATATTGAACGTGCAGCTGAACCCGAACCCTGCCGTGCAAATACTGAGAGAGTTTGATCGTCCAGATCAAGCGAACAGGCTTTGTTCAGTGCTTTTGCAAGAGCAGCAAAACCGGATGCTGATGAGGCAAGGCCGGCACCGGTGGGGAAGTTGTTATGGCTTTCAATAAAAACCGGCGGCCTGTTACTGCCGGCCATCAGATCAGTGAATTTTGACACTTTTTGGACCTGTTCAGTACCGGCAGACCTGCCGTCGAGGATTAGATGATCTTTATCACCATCAGACAAAAAACGAACCGTTGTCTCTGTTTTTAGGGCATCAAGCGTAAGAGATACAGATCCAACCGCAGGCAGGTTTTTTTCTGCAGAACGTTTTCCCCAATATTTAATAAGTGCGATGTTAGCGTGTGCAACAGCCGTTACCGGATCCTTGACCGGTGCAGGTTGATCTGATGGCATAGTTCAGTTTGTGATTTCTGATAAGCCTGTAAATTACGAACAAATTTGGCCGAATTACAGCGGTTGTGGTATTGATGATTTGATTTTTGGAAGGCTTTACTGAGTCAAACTAATTGCCAGATAATTCGGACTCAACTCCAAAAATTTTTATAAATATTTGGAGTTAACTCCAAGAATTTAGATGTTTTTATTTGCTATATCGGGAAACAGAGTTGTTGAAATTTACCAATTCCGCTCTCTGCTAAACCTAACTCATCAAATTCCCACCCTAACTGATATCTGAACATTTCTACCCGGTGCAGGCATGGAGTTCACACTCAGATGCTCCGTATAAAAAGTGTTTAGCATATTCTCTAATCCAAGCTGCACTGAAACTGCGCGGCTTAAAGGAACATGAGCAAATAGATCCAGAAGCGCGTAACCGTTTGTTGTAGTCTCCATGCTGTTCTGCTCAGCAATACGGTTTTGCGGTGCTGCCCATCGAAGACGCCCTTCAAGCTGCACAGATTCCGACTGCCTCTGAAGTGAAACCTGGCCTTTCAGCGGCGGCATCATCGGCAGGGGTTCATCCAGCTCCTGATGGGTTCCGAATACATATGACAAAGATCCCGATGCGATCCAGCGGCTGCTGATTCGCGCAAAAAGATCTCCCTCAAAACCGGTCAATGTTGCCCTGCCCATGTTTTGCATCTGTTTGAACAGATCATCCGTTCGCAATCCGGCAATGTAATTGTCCATCCGGTTCACCCATGCAGATAGAGAACCGCTGATCCGGGATTGTTCGCTTCCCATCAAGGTAAAGATCTCGGCCTGTGTACTTCGTTCGGGAGAAAGATCGGGGTTCCCAATATAGAAGAAACCATCCAGCGGCTGAAATATATAGTAGCCGTATCGCTCCATATGATCGGGCAGTCTAGTACCGCTGCTCAGGCTTACTCCGGCTGAAACGCGTGAGCTAATCTCTTTCTCCGCCGTAAATCCGATTTGATATGCGAAGTCAGAAGGCTCAAGGTTGATATCCTGCGAATATTCAGCACGGTAGGTAGCACGGGCATCCTCATTGTTCAGCCGATTCATACCCGCTTCACCTTTCAGAGTGGTATTTAGCGTCCAGCCTGATCCAACAAACCAGGTATGGGTACCCGAAAGAATCAGGTTTTGCTGAACCACATCTCCAAGATTCAGGAGGTACATATCACTAACGGACGGATCAATATGCTCCATCAGCATATCACCAAATGCATCGATGCGGAAACCTTCAATCGACAGATTAAAGAGATGGTCGTTTCTTGAAGCGTTTAGCTCCGAGGTAAATCCGGATGTTAGTGTTTCACCATACATCGGCATGAACATATCGCGCATTACCTCTCTTTCGGTAACATCCCTGTCGTAGTCATCCATCCAGTGCTCCACACGGTTCATGTAAAGATTGGTGGTGATGGAGTAGACGCCGGAGAACGGATTACTCCATGCGTGTTCAAGCCCTGCAATGTGTGCATCGGCACGGCGTGTATCCATAATCATCGCGGGGTACCCGATTTTACCGGCAAAGTCCCCGATGTAGCGAAGGTTGAACCGGTGTGATTCTGACGGCTGGTAAAGCAGAGATGCCATTACATTTCCTTTACGGAAGCCGGATCCATCAATTCGTGAACCAGAGCCGGGCTGCAGATTACCCGCATCGCGGAATGTTCCCGAGAGACGAAATGCCCATTGTTCCTCTCCGTATGAAACACTTCCCTGGTAAAACTGCTGTCGGCTAACCGATTGATAGCCCGTTTCAGCAGAAGCCTTCAGGCCGCTGTTCAGCGAAGGACGAACCATAGAGAAGTTAACGGACCCACCGGGCGCACTTTGCTTGCCATTTCCGTTTTCAAACCCGCGGCCGATCTCAATCGACTGCAGGTTGTCGGTTTCTACGTAGGCAGTTGCAGGATCCATTCCGTCCACACACGCAGGCGTGAGACGCATCCCATCAATCAGAACATTCACACGTCCGTCACGCATTCCCCGGATGACCGGATCTTTCGCCATGTTAGCACGTGTCACCATATCAAGCCCGGAAATTCCGGACATATGATCTTCGACTGATTTTGTTTTGGAGCTGCTGTATACACCGCTGTGCTGCATCTGCATGCGGTCGGCTGTAATTAATAAATCACCACTGCGAAACTGTTCAGGCACCAGCGCGATTTCAAGCCATTTGTGACAATCACACTTCTCATTCAGCTTGATCCTTATAGATGCAAAACCGACGTGGGAAACAGACAGGATCTTGTCTGTATTTCTAACTTGTAGTTTAAATTCTCCCTTGCTGTTTGTAACTGTACCGGCTATTCCACGATCCGTTTGAATATGCACTCCGGAAATTACTTCACCGGTTTCAGCATTTTTAACTACGCCGTGAATAACTTCACTTTGATGAGCGAATCCCGATAAGGCCGGCATCAGCAACAGTGCAGATATGAATAAAATGATTCGCGTTTTCATTGTCTTCCTCCAATTTCTGCTAAAAGTCGATTTCCAATGTTTGCCTGTCAATCTCCACACCCTCGATCTCCAGATCGAAACGCAGTTCCCAGTCGCCGGTCATATTGAAATTGACCTGGCCGTTGTAGAATCCGTTTTCATCGTGAACGGGCGACACATTGTTACTGGATCCGTGATCCATCGACGGCATCCACGGCTCAAACTGCATGGTGGCGTTTAGTACCGGGGGAAAATTCATCATCGATTCACGCTTGTGGAGGGCAACTTTCAGGTCATTCATTCCTACGGACGGATCGGCCGGTTCAATCAAAGTGAGTACATAGCGTGACTCATCCTCCGTCATAAATGTCCGCACACGGTTTGATGGTTCCACTTCCACATCAATTATACCGGTTGCTTCAATTCCGGAGTGATCCTGATCGTGGATGGTGAGATCGAGCTCCCACGTACCCATATCGCCTGACGGCATGTTGAAAATGGCCCAGCCATGGTAGAGATTATGTTCATCATCTCTGTGATGCCCCGGCTCTCCGTATGGTGAAGTGTGTGAGTGGTGTTCCATATGCATCATCGTATTAAAGTGAATATGAGGATGGCCGAAGGGCTCGCCGTTTTCATGAACTTCGAACCAAATGTTGTTAAAGCCAACCTCTAAAGGCCTTTCTGAATAAGCTGCAACGGTCAAACCGTTATCGGTAAATTCGCCTAGTTTATAGAGATCGGGCTCGGTGACAAGATCGGCATCAGAATCATCACTACACGCAGCAACAATGCCGATTAATAAAACTAAAACAATGATATAAATAGGTTTAAAGTATTTCATAATCGTAAGCTTTTTAATTCTTTGATAAAGTTTTCACATCCAACCGACAATCGGGCAGATACTAAAATTCTGCACAGATGATTAGATGTGTGATTGTAAAATTGGCTTCAGGAAACAGAAGCCGGCCAGAATAGAATTAGCTTACGCGGGGAGGGGGGAGCTGGATATCGATCCAGTTGGAAGTGATGCCATATTGTAAATCGAGGGCATATTCTATAGCTGATGGTAGAATTTCAGGTGCGCTTAGAGATTTTACAAGAATGGTGCCGGGGTAGTAATCAACCAGTGCCTTAAAGTTTTCATCTTGCCTCTCTTGTTGTTTTTCGATCTGGTTCGTCAGGTAACAGATTCCATCACAATCCGAATCCGGTACGTCCCGGTTCTCACAAAACAGCTCCATAATACTTTCCTGGAAAACATGATACTCAAGCAGCGGAATAACCGGCTGGATGGCTCCGGTCAGGAAGGCAAAAAGTAATATGATGGAGTTGAATTTTTTCATTGAGAATAATTTAAGACTAACTACTCTTTTACTCAACTTTTTAAATAAATATATATGGTAAATCTGGTATGATAGTGCTTTTGTGACACTAAAAAATTACCATAATGCCTGAACTGCAATGCAATTGACGAGCTTAGGTTCCTGAATCACTTCTTGAATCTATCACAAAAATTCAAAAGGTCGATTTTACACTTCTGAATATTCCTGTTTGATTTCAGGGTTGACGAGTGTTCCCCTCACATCCACAGCTACCGCTCCCTTGCCGTTTTCGCGGACGATTAACGGATTGATTTCCAGCTCAGAAATTTCCGGGTGCTCTGCGGCAATACTGCCCATCGCAATAATCGCTTTTTCAACGGCCGGTATATCGGATACAGGCATTCCTCTCCAGCCTTTCAGTTTTTTACCGGCAATAGTTGATTCGATAAGGTTTTTTGCTTCCTCGAGGCAGACCGGCGCGAGGGCGGTTGCGGTGTCTTTGTAAAGCTCCACATCCGTTCCGCCCGTGCCAAATAACAGGAGAGGGCCAAACTGAGAATCCCGTCGAAAGCCAACGATCACTTCCTGTCCGCCGGTAATCATCTGCTGCATCACAATGACTCCATCACTGATTTCATTCAGATCGATCAGCTTCTCCAGATCCAGCCAGGCCTGTTTCACTTCTTCATCGGTTTTCAGATTCACCCGGATACCGCCGATCTCCGTTTTGTGCGTGTGTGTTTGAGAACTGATTTTCATTACAACGGGATAGCCCATCTTGTTTGCAGATTCTATAACTTCCTCAGGGTTATCCGGCTGATGCAGACCGGCCGTTTCAATACCATAAGTGCCAATCAGATTCTCCCACTTCTGTTTTTTCACAAAAGCATCCGCACCTTCAGCCTTACCGGGGCGCTGAAATTTCTTTTGTACAGTCCTGAGCTCGAGCCACTCACGGCGTTTACCCATCGCTGATAAAATGGATGCAGCGCGTTCAGGAAAGGACACATTCGGCACTTTTCGTTTATGCAGAATGGCAAGTGCTTCATCCACTGAATACTTGCCCATGATTGAGGCAATTACCGGTTTTTGATGCAGGCCCGCAGCTTCACCCACCACTTCGGCAAGACTTGCCGGCAGAAACCAGTCCTGCGGAGCCTGAATCACAATCACGGCATCCACGGTATCATCATTCAGAAGAGCTTCGAGTGCTATGGTGTAAGTGGCCGGCCCCGATCCTGCCAGCACATCCACCGGGTTGTTCACACTTGCAGCAGCCGGCAATCGTTTTTTTAGATAATCTTTGGTTTGATCGCTAAGAGGCGACAGCTCAAGCCCGGCTTTTTCGATAGCATCAACGGCCAGAATAGCCGGCCCGCCTGCGTTGGTTAATACGGCCACTCGATTACCTTTTGGAAGCGGCTGCCATGCAAACGCTCTTGCCCAGTCGAACATCTCTTCCATGGTACTTGCTTCCTGTACGCCACACTTATTAAAAGCAGCGCTGTACGCCTCCCGTGTTCCAGACAGAGCACCGGTGTGGGAACGGACAGCTTCTGCTCCTTTCTCGCTTTTTCCTCCTTTCAGAACAATGAATGGCTTTTTCTCAGCCACATACCTGGCGTTTTCCAAAAACTTTTGTCCATCCGAAACACCTTCCATGTAAGCCGTAACCACGCGGGTTTGGCTGTCATCGCCGATGGAGCGGGCCATTTCCGCTTCGCTTACATCAACCTGGTTGCCGAGGCTCACCATTCTGGAAAATCCAACACCGGCACCCGTTGCCCAATCAATCACGGCAGCTACCATGGCGCCCGATTGAGACACGAACCCGATCTCACCCTGCTGCGGCATCCCCACCACAAAAGTTGTATTGATAGGAGTGTGGGTATCGATCGTGCCGATGCAGTTGGGGCCTATCAGCCGAATACCTAATTCCGATGCTGTTTTTTTCAATTCATTTTCGAGCTTAGCACCTTCGTCTCCGGTTTCTCTGAACCCGCCGCTAACCACGATAGCGTGTTTAATTCCCCGGCTGCCACACTGTTTCACAGCGTTTGTAACTGAGGGTGCCGGGACAATAATTACGGCGAGGTCGGTGTCGCGGGGCAGCTCTTCGATGCTGCTGTAACATGGCATGCCAAGGATCTCCGTTGCATGCCGGTTTACGGGATAGATCTCTCCTTTGAATTTGTACTCAATCAGGTTTCTTATGACCCCGTAGCCAAGCTTGTGAGAGTCTCTGGAGGCACCTATAACTGCAACCGATTTGGGCGTAAAAAAAACTTCAGACATAATTGTAATATTCAGATAATAAACTCTTAAATTCCTAAACTAAGGAAAAAGGTATTCAAATACCGTTTAAATTGAACAGAAAGTTCTTA
>SLAU01000154.1 GCA_007126675.1 Balneolaceae bacterium | reverse complement strand
GTTGCTACAGGTACATCACTCCAGATGCCTTCATCGAGAAATCCATCAAGATTGATAGTGGAATCATCATGTATTCTTACTGCAGTCATCACCGGATTTTCAGCGGTGCCGTATCGGATGTCGGATTGACGCTCTGCGGGATCTGAATGTTGATCTGTAAGAGATTGAGTTGCTAATTCACCGGCCGGATATAAAGTGAATAAAGCAATTATAAGAGCAAAAAAGGATCTGTATGAAATATCAATCATATGTTAGTATATGTCGGGCAGTAAAATATGGATTCTTTAATTACTCTACGGTTGTTGTTAATGATTTGATTCAATTCATCAATTTTTTTTACAATTGATACGCATCACTTATTAGAGGAGAGATGAAACGCAGTCCGATGAAGGTTTAAATATTTTTGAGAATAGTAACTAACAGCCGGCAAATGCGCGTAGCAGTTTTTTTGATAACTAACTTATAAGAAGTGGAAGTGGACTTATATAAATCAGATCGTAACGAATTAACAGCTAAAAGTAAGTGGAATAGCTGTTTTATAATATAGGTTTAAAGATGAGACATTTCAGTCAAATTTTGTTTCCCTCACAAAGGCAAAGTAATATACAATCGCTATAAATACTCCTCCGCCAATTATATTTCCTATGGATACGAAAAAGAGATTTCCTGAAACCGCCCAAACTGTGATTTCTGAGGGCAGTTCAAGGTCAACGGTGTCTGTTTCAGTCATAAGGGAAAAGAAAAATTGAAATATATTCCCCGTACTGTGCTGAAAGTTAAGAGCCGGGACAGCCGCTACAGGCACAAGAAGTGCCAGGAATTTATCAATCACGGTTTTGCCGGCCATTGCAAGCCATAAGCCGGCACAGATAAATATGTTTCCAAAAACTCCGATGATTGTGGTTTCGAGTGGGGTAAATGAGAGTTTCGCTGATGAAATTGATTTTGCGACATCAATAAATGCCTGGTCAAACATTGTTGCAAGGCCCGAAAAAAAGAATAATACCACAATAAATAATGCTCCGGCAATATTTGCGACCAGAACCAAACTCCAGTTTCGGGTTATCTCCATTAAGCCAACCTGACCGGATGCCCAGCTCATGGCAGACAAATTATTGGTGGTGAAAACCTCCGAACCAGATAAGAATGCCATGATATATCCAATCGCATAAAAGAAAGGAGCAATTACTGCTGCTGTGCCTTCACCGATAGATGGATTTGCATAAATATATAACTCATATAATGCACCGAGAGAGATAAAAACACCTCCCATTAAACCCAGTATCAGAGTTTTATATGCGGGATACCGTGTTTTTTTAACACCGATCTTCTTAACTACTTCAGCTATTTGGTCGGGCCGGTAAGCTCTTAAATCATACGGAGCATCACGTTCAATTTTCTGTTCCTTGCTTTCTTTTGGCATTTATTGTGTTCAGAATTAAACGGTTCAGCTTGATAAAGCTAACTACATCCAAAACGTTCATGGTGTTGGAGGTCATTTACTTTGGTTAAATATACCTGTAAATCATAAATCATTATTCAGTTAAATATTCTAAAATACTTTTTCCCATAGCTGCTAATTCTGTTATATTTTGATCGACTATCCTTCGCTTAATAAACTTTTTATTAAACAAATAAAACAATTGAACTATTAAGCGTTCATTACTCTCATTGCACAGTCTTAAATCATCAGACTATGAAAGATGCCGATATTACTCAATTGCTAAAGGATGCAGGAAAAGGCGAAAAAAGCGCCTATAATGATTTAATGCCTTATGTTTACAATCAGTTACGAGATATTGCAAACTCACATCTTGTAAAAGAAAGTCCGGATCATACATACAGTAAAACCGGCCTTGTACATGAAGCTTTTCTGAAACTGATCGATTATGATAAGACCGACTGGAAAGACAGAAATCATTTTTTTGCGATAGCGTCAAAGTGCATGCGTCAGATTTTGATTGATCATGCCAGGAAAAAATTGGCTGATAAGCGCGGCGGCAGTGGTGAAGACGTTACATACATCGATCAGATAACACGGCAGAAAGAAGAAGCCTCAAACCTGCTTGAGCTCGACGAAGCACTAAAAAAACTGGAAAAAATCGATAACCGTTTAGCAGAGATTGTTGAGTACCGGTATTTCGGTGAAATGAGCATCGAAAATACTGCAGATGTTATGAATGTCTCTACCAGCACGGTTAGTCGGGAATGGCAAAAAGCTCGTGGCTGGCTTTACAAAGAATTGAAAAAACCAATGGTTTGATCAAAAATAGCTGACTATTACGCTATTATTTAAAAAGCGTGTTGTTCTATATTTTATTTACAGGGGTGCTGCCGGATCTGATTTAATTCGGTAACAGCAAGTTCGCTCGCTTCATTTGCAATTAACGGCAATACAATCAACACATTCATTGATATGGACAAAAAACGATGGCAGGAAATTTCAAATATCCTGGATAAAGTTCTGACAATCGACGAATCTGATCAGCTTACATTTCTTGAGCAAAATTATGGCGAAGATGAAGAGCTGATGAATGAAGTGCGAGAGATTCTCTTTTCAATTACCGAATCAGAAAAAACCAAATTTCTTGAAAGTGCAAGTGAAGACAGTAAAAGCCTGCTTAACGATATAAAAATTCAGCCGCAATTTGACTCAACATCAGGTGAATCGCTGATTGGTCAGGTTGTTGGCTCTTTTAAAATTGTTGAACTTCTTGCCCGTGGCGGTATGGGTACAGTTTATAAAGCAAAAAGGGCAGATGGTCAGTTTGATCAAACAGTAGCCATAAAATTCATTAATCGCCAAAGCTATAGTGAAATTACCTATGGCCGTTTTCGAAGAGAGCAAAAAATTCTTGCAAACCTGAAGCATCCAAACATAGGCATGTTACTGGATGGGGGAATTTCCCAGAAAGGATTTCCATACCTTATTATGGAATACATTGAGGGAACCCGGATTGATCACTATTGCAGGGATAACCGGTTAAATATCGATCAGCGGCTTGGATTGATCAAAAAAATACTTGATGCTATCGATTATGCGCACTCAAAACTTGTGATTCACCGCGACCTGAAACCCGGAAATATTCTGGTTACCGATACCGGAGAAGTTAAAATACTGGATTTTGGCATTGCCGCTTTAATCAGTGAAGAAGATGATGCGAATGAACCCCTAACTAAAACAGGCCAGCGATTATGGACTCCCCAGTACGCTGCACCTGAACAGGTACTTGAAAAACGGCCGCAGCTGCAAACAGATATCTATGCGCTCGGCAGTTTGTGTTATAAACTGCTGACCGGAAATACTGCTTTCGATTTTGATAAAAAGAGTGTTTATGAAGTAGAGAAGATGATACTCGAAGAAGTGCCTGAACCAATGAGCAGGGCAGTAAACAGGCTGGATGAGCAAACTGTTCTGAAACAGTTCAGGATGAAAAAGAAGGCAGTCAAAAAAGCTTTATCGAATGACCTGGATGCCATTGTTGCTAAATGTATCCGGAAAGAGCCGGAGTACCGGTATTCATCCGTTTCATTATTACTTGACGACATAACAAGATATCAGGAAAGCCTGCCTGTTAATGCTCAAAAAGGAGATTTTGTTTACCGGGCCAAGAAATTCCTGAAAAGAAATAGTCAGCCTTTAATTACAGCGGCATTATTATTGATAGTAATATCGGCGACCGTTATCTACTACACCTCACAGTTAAATCAGCAGCGTATTGTGGCTGAAAATGAGGCGGCAAAATCTCAGCAGATGACAGAATTTTTGGTCGGGATTTTTGAAAGTGCCAATCCGCATATGCACGGCGAAGCCGCTCTCGGTCTGGATGCTTCAATAGGAAGTATTTTGGATTTAAGTATTTCCAGAATGGATGAAGATCTGGCAGATCAGCCCGTGGTAAAAGCCAGCCTCAAATCCACACTTGGGAAAATGTATATCAGGTTGGGTGAATTTGAACGTGCTGAGAAGTTAACATCAGAAGCCGTTGAATCTTTAAGTCTGCTCGATACCGATTCTCGCGAAGAACTGGCATTAGCTGTGTATGAGCTGGCACGGGTGCACCAGGAAACCGGAAATACGGAAATGGCAGATTCGCTTCTGTTGCAGGCTATTGATATACATAAAAGAACTGAAAATGGCTTGATTGACGCACAGGCACTTGCAGCTGTTAGTATGTACGCTAACTTGCAATGGTTTAACAATGGTGATTTCGATACGGCAGATTCTTTACTTTCACAAAACCTTGAAATACGGTACGAGCATTTTTCTGATAATCCGGGAAATATTGCAGTAGGCCACAACGATTTGGCGGCGATGTATCACAGTAAAGGTAATTTCAGGGATGGATTGAAGCATTACGAAAAAGCAGTGGAGCTGTACGAAACAGCACTGGGTGATCATCCCGATACGGGTGTTGCAATGGGTAACTTCTCAATTATGCTCAGAGAGTACAATCGTCTTGAAGAAGCACAGCAGATGCAGCTTCAATCACTCGAAATCCATTTAAAAACCTCGGGTGAGGTTACCATCGATACCGGCCTGGCGAATGGTAACCTTGGAGAAATTTATCGTCAAAAAGGGGACCTGGATAATGCTGAATATCACATAGAAAAGGGGATCGAAATTCTGACTTCAATCTATGGAGATGTGCATCCCTTTGTAGCAAGAACATTACTGACGAAAGGAAATATATTTGCTGAGAGGGGGATGTATGAAGAAGCTGAAGAGCTGTTAAAGAAAGTGGCTGATCAGTACAAGCAGATCTATCCGCCGGGTCATGGCAGAATTTCTGATCCGCTGTTAGCGCTTGGTAATTTCTACCTGGAGAAACTCGATAAGCCGGAAGACGCTGTACGTTATCTTTCTGAATCGTATGAAATCAGCAGAGATGGATACCCCGAAGGTAACTGGAGAACAGCGGTTGTGATGAATGCTTATGCGAAAGCGCTTATCGAGGTGAACGAACATGAGTTTGCCCGTGAATTACTGCTGCAAAGTGAGCCGGTGTTGAGAGAGGAGTTCGGGGAAGCCGATTACAGAACATTGCAGGCACAGCAAATGCTGAGTGAGTATGCAGGAGTCTAATGCTTGTTTACAGTTCATATTACATTAGTTGTGTTTGAAAAATTGAGCACTTATTAAGAGTTTAGATGCATAAATACTAAGCCGAAAATTTGCTGAATATGCTAATCGGAATTTGCTCTGACACCCACGATCACGTTGAAAACATAAAAAAAGCGATAAAGCTTTTTAAAGAGAAAAAACCAGCCCGCGTTGTACATGCCGGGGATTACTGCAGCCCGTTCACCATTCCGTTATTTGATGGACTGCCCTTACACGGAATATTTGGTAATAACGACGGTGATAAGTATCTGCTGATGAAAAAGTTTGAAGAGATCGGCGCTGAGCTTCACGGTGATTTCTATTCCTTCGAAGCCGATAAACTGAAGTTTGCCGTTTACCACGGCACCCATTCTGAAATTACCGAAGCTCTTGAAACCTGCGGCAATTATGATGTGGTAATCTCCGGACATACACATCAGGCTGATGTGGAAACAATCGGCAAAACCATTTCCATCAACCCCGGCAGCGTAAACGGTTTTGACCAGGATGCGATGATCGCCTTTTTTGACACCGACACCCGGCAGGTTACTTTTGCAGAGCTTTAGGGGGGGTGCTGTTGTGGCTGCAACCTTAAGAAGTCCCCTCTTGAGAGGGGATTTAGGCCTGCCTGCCGAAGCCTCGGCGCAGGCAGGGGTGTGTTGATTTAGGGAAAAAACGTCGATTCAAAAAACTCTTTTCAGAAATTATTACTGGTACAGAGCCCAATGGTGAATTTCCATCGGGCGAACCGAGACATCTCCTTTTTATGGCTTCATCCTTACAAAAGGGATTCTTTGGAACAGGGAGATCTCTCCACTCCAGCACGCAAAAGCGCGTGCTTCCGGTCGAGATGACAGGGAAGCGCGAAAGATGAACGCCGCGTGCAAAGCACGAGTCATGCAGTTGGCGGTGACAGCCAACTGCCGCCGCTGCTGCCTACGGACTTTAGTCCCTCAGTATATCACAAACAGCTTCCGTAAAAGATTCCGTAGTGCCGCTGCCACCGATATCGGGTGTGCAATCTTCTTTGTGATCCTGCAGTACGGCATAAACGGCAGACCTGATTTTTTCCGCAGCACGGTTTTCTCCGATATATTCGAGCATCATCAGTGCAGAAAAGAGAAGAGCAATCGGATTTGCGATGCCTTTTCCTGCAATATCAGGTGCGGAGCCGTGAACAGCTTCAAACATCGCTGCATCATCACCGATATTGGCTGCGCCCGTTACACCCAGTCCGCCAACAAGTCCCGAAGCGAGGTCGGAAAGGATGTCGCCAAAAAGATTGGTGGTTACAATCACATCAAACTGATTTGGGTTTAGCACCATCTGCATCGCCATGTTGTCCACAATCAGATCCTGGAACTCCACATCGGGATAGTTTTTCGACACTTCCTCACCAACTTTCAAAAACAGGCCGGTTGTTAGTTTTAAAATATTGGCTTTATGAACCAAGGTTACTTTTTTGCGGCCGTTCTTTTTGGCATACTCAAATGCAGCTGTAATAATTTTACGGCTGGCATCTTCAGTAACCACGGCTATGCTTTCAGCATGCTTTTCGGCGTCATCCACCCAGTGTTCTTTTCCTATATATAAACCCTGTGTGTTCTCGCGGAACAGGACAATATCCACACCGGAGAAACGGCTGCCTACATTCGGCACAGATTTGGCAGGACGAATATTGCTATAAAGATTAAATTTTTGCCGCAGCGCAACATTGATTGAGCGAAAGCCGGCTCCCACGGGAGTGGTCAGCGGGCCTTTTAATACAATTCTGTGTTTTTCAATGGTTTCTATCGTTTCATCGGGAATCGGATTTCCGGTTTCCTTAAAAACGCCTTCTCCTGCTTTTACCTCAATCCAGTTAATATCTACTTTAGCAGCTTCAAGTATATCTGTTACCGATTTTGTTATTTCAGTACCTATTCCGTCTCCCGGAATTTTTACGATGTTATGCATGTAATCAGCTCGTGTTATTTAGATGAAAATTTTGTTTGATTGAAGATATGAAAAATGGGAGTGGGTTTGAATTGATGAGTATAATTTGATTACAGGAAAGGGCTAACCGCGGTGGCGCGGAGAACGCGTAGCTTTTTATTTGTGTAATAGGATCGGGTAAAGATATGTAACACTGCGACCTCCGCGCCACTGC
>SLAU01000326.1 GCA_007126675.1 Balneolaceae bacterium | reverse complement strand
TTGAAGCCCTTTGCCAGTTTGTGACTCACCCCCTGTCCCCCTCTCTACGTTCCGCCTGAACGGCGAAACGCAAAGAGGGGGAACTCCTGGAAATATTTTTAAAGCTGAAACTAGTTTGAAGGCAACATTTTTGTACGAAGTTCCCCCTCTATGCGAACGAAGTGAGTAGAGAGGGGGACAGGGGGTGAGTTATCGCGGAACGGCACCAACAGCCAGCGCATCCACCCGGTCATTCAATACATTTCCTGAATGCCCCTTCACCTTCACCCACTCCACATCATGCGGTTCCATTGCCTGCAGCATATCTTCCCACAGGTCGCGGTTCTCCACAGGTTTTTTATCCGCTTTTTTCCATCCCTTTCTCTGCCAGTTGCTGATCCAGCCTTTTTTAAACGCATTGACGATCAGAGCGCTGTCACTGTGAATTTTTACACGGCATGGACGTTTCAGTGCTTTCAGTCCTTCGATTACGGCTTGCATCTCCATGCGGTTATTTGTGGTGTTCGGCTCGCCTCCGCTCAGTTCTTTCTCTTTTTTGTTCCAGATCAGCAGTGCGCCCCATCCGCCGGGTCCGGGGTTTCCGCTGCAAGCGCCATCGGTATATAAAATCACTTCCTGTTTACTCATCTGATAAACTTTTCTGTAAGAGGCATCAGTAGCTGTTTTAATTCTGCTGCTTTTGATGATACGGCTTCCTCCCAGTTTTCATTATTTTCGCCGCTATATATTATTGCTCGGGAAGAATGAACCACTGGAATGCCCGTGTGATGTTTAAGTGCTTCCCGGAGCAGGGTAAGATCGCCTCCTTGAGCACCAATACCGGGAATCAGCAGAGTTGCATCGGGGAAAGCCTGCAATATCGGACCGGCAGCTTCAGGCTGGGTTGCTCCAACCACCATTCCAATCTCGGTTTTACTGGATTGGTTTTTCTTAGATAATTCTTCGGCAAAGTATTCGCCAAGGCTCATCCGCCCCTGGAAACGGCGCTGTACAAAATCAGCTGACCCTCGGTTGGAAGTTACCGTAAGCACAAAAACGCCTTTTGTTTCATCATCAAGAAACGGCTCAATTGTATCAATTCCCATTAGAGGGTTCAGGGTAACCGCATCTACACCTAAATGGTCGAAAAAAGCTTCTTTATATTTTTGAGCCGTAGTTCCAATATCTCCCCGCTTTGCATCGGCTATAACAACTTTTCCGGCTGGTATTTCTTCCAGCAGTTGCTCAAGCACTGCCCATCCTTTTGAGCCGAGAGCTTCGAAAAAAGCCATATTCGCTTTGTAAATTCCGGTATGTGGCTTTGTAGCTTCAACCACTCGCCGGCAAAATTCGAAAATCATTTGGTCGGTTTCCGGAAACTGTTTTTTTAACGGAGCCGGTATTCGCGCAGGGTCGGGATCGAGCCCTACACTGAGTAATGAACCGGAAGATGTAACTGCACGTTGTAGTTTCTGTCTGAATGTCATATTCTTTGCATCAAATTATTGCGCAAAAGATACTAAATCATCCACACTAAAAAGGATGTAATTCAAAATAGTAATGGAGTTTTAATGAGCTGGTTCGAAGAGTGGTTTAACAGTCCGCTTTATGAAAAACTGTACGCAAACCGGGATGAAGGAGAAGCAGAACTGCTTGCCAAACTGATTGTAAAAGAAATACCCCCGGAAAACTATCCTAAAATACTGGACCTTGGTTGTGGACGCGGGCGCCACTCTTTTGCCTTGGCTAATAATGATTACAATGTTACCGGGACCGACCTTTCCCCGGCAGCAATCAACAAAGCACGAAAAACTGCAGATGAGAGAGGTTTAGAACAGATAACTTTTCATATTCGGGATATGCGTGAACCGCTGCCGGAAACTTTCCACGCTATCGTAAATCTCTTTACTACTTTCGGCTATTTTCTGGATGATGAGGAAAACCTGAAGGTAGTAAAAGCCGTTCACCAAATGTTGGAAACGGGCGGACGATTCATGATCGATTTCCTGAATGCCCACAAAGTACGGGAAACGCTGGTGCCTGAAGAGAGCGGCACCTATGGTGGCCTGAATTACCAGATACGTCGGTTTATCAAAAACGAGATGGTTCACAAAGAAATTACCTTTAGCGGCAGTTCACTCAGCAAACCGAAAACCTATCGAGAACGGGTAAAACTGTATGATGAGGAGTGGTTCAGAAACGCTTTTGAATCTTGCGGATTTACAGTTAGAAATTGCTGGGGTGATTATAAGGGCAGTAGTTTTGATGAACAGAGCTCTCCGCGATTGATTCTCCTTGCAGAGAAGGGGTAACCGCAGAGGCGCAGTGGCCGCAGAGTTATTTTATAAACAATGGCTCCCAATTTTGATATTAAGCATCGAATTACGAAAAATCACTTTTCAAAACCAATCAGCGCCCTCTGCGCCTCCGCGGTTCCCTACAAGACAGTTTCAGGGAAAACCTCTTCCACACCGTGCGGCGGTCGATCCAGCGTCCATGTCTCAAAATAGAATTTTCGCTCTGATGTGATCCGCTTTCCGTTCATGCTGAAAAACCTGAACTCCTCATCAACCATCTGCTGCAAAGGATAGAAGAAATTACGGTAGATATTTTGCTTGCTGAACAGGTGCAGATCAAATCCGTTATGCGCCTGTTCTTTGTAGAGCAGCAGGTCATCTGTTTCGAGCAGGCGGGAAATCACCTCTTTTTTGTGTCCCACATTGCTGCTGTTGTCCACCGACAGATCTTCGAGGCTCCAATTGTGTTTTTTCTCTTTAGTTAACACCATGGCATTTCCGGCCTCTACATCTGCAAGGGCACTCTTAAGTCCGGCTTCACCTGAAATTGTAAATAATTGATACTCTTTCAGTGCTTCCTCCAGCGCATCAATTACCGCGTCATACCTTTGGAGAATATTAAGCCCGAAAGTATTTTCATCAAGGCGTGTACCTGTGAAATAGAATTTGGAATAGGTGGGATCAGGTTTCATAAAATCTTCGATACTTGAAGAAGTTTCCTGGATCGACCGGTCGGTTTGCCTGTCCCTTAGGCGGTCGAGGCGAATGTCATGTTGGTAAATCAGTTTAAAAATGTCCATTGGCTTTTATCAAAAAAATCTCACACATTTACTGCCATTCAAAACGCAGCTTTGTAATCACAAACCATAAATTACTGATCATGCATTCCAAAATCAGCCACCTTTCCATTCTAATTATTGCTCTTTTACTGGTTCAGTGTACCCGTGAATATACTTCTGAACTACCCGGTTTTTTTAATGACAGCAAACCCGCTCAGCATGAAGTTGAAGAGATGCTTTTACAGATGCATACTCCCGAAACCTATCGTAATCATCTTTACGAACTTACCCAGGAGCTAACTGTTGCGGGCACTCCCGGCGCATGGCGGGCCATTGACTACATGACCGAAGTGATGGCTGCTGCCGGTTTAGATGTTGAGCATTTCGAATATGATGTATTGCTGCCACAACCCGGTGAAACGGAAATCAGGGTGATAATGCCGGAAGAGATCCTGCTGAACAATATGGAGTTTGAGTATGAGGAGGATCCATACACCTCGCATCCGGATCTTGTGCACGGCTACACCGCTTATTCAGGCTCGGGACAGGTAGAGGCAGGAATTGTATATGCCAATTACGGAACCCGCGAGGATTTTCAGAAGCTGGAAGAGCTGGGTATTTCTGTAGAAGGAAAAATTGTGATAGCACGGTATGGCGGTAACTTCAGGGGATATAAAGCAAAGTATGCCGAAGCAGCCGGGGCGGCAGGCCTAATCATTTATACCGATCCGGGCGACAGCGGATTTACACGCGGTGATGTGTATCCCGATGGTATCTGGGCCGATGAAAGTGCCATCCAGCGTGGATCACTGCTCACACTCGATTATTTCGGTGACCCACTTACGCCGTATGAACCGGCACTGCCGCTCGATCATCCCGATACTCCAGAACGACTTGATCACGCCGATGTTGATTTTCACACTATTCCGGTTGCACCCATCGGGTACGGCGCGGCTGATGAGATCCTGAGCCGGATGGAGGGTGAACCTGTACCCGAAGGATGGCAGGGCGGTTTTGACTATCAATACAGCCTCACCGGCGGTGATGAGCTGAAAGTAAGCCTGAAAGTGGATCAGCCCTACGAAATTAAACGGATCGCCAATGTGATCGGCACTATCGAAGGTTCGGAATATCCCGATGAGTGGATTATCCTGGGTTCGCACTTTGATGCATGGGGTTTTGGCGCCACTGACCCAAACAGCGGTACTGCCATGCTGCTTACCCTGGCTGAATCGCTGGGCGAGCTGGTAGAAAATGGCTATCAGCCCAAGCGCAGCATCATGATCGGCCACTGGGATGCCGAGGAGTTTATGCTGATCGGGTCCTCCGAGTGGGTGATGCAGCTCGAAGAAGAGCTGGATGCCAGCGCAATTCTCTACCTGAATGCCGATATGTCGGTAACCGGGCCTAATTTCCGCGCGGCTTCATCGCCATCACTTAAAGAGCCAATCATGGATGCGGCCAAAACGGTAAATCATCCTGATACAGGTCAGTCTCTTTACGAACACTGGCTGGCTGCGGGTGATGGTGCAGAGCCGGAGATCGGTAACCTTGGCGGCGGATCCGATCACGTTGGCTTTTATATGTATTCAGCGATACCATCCGCAGGGATTTCAATGTCGGGCGCTGTACCGATCTATCACACCAACTTTGACACCTTCTGGTTTTACGAAAACCACCTGGATGGCACCTTTTCCTACGGCCCGGCTTTGGCCGATGTGTATGGCCTGATCGCCCTGCGGTTTGGCAATGCTGAAATACTGCCTTATGATATGCCCCGCTATGCCACTGATCTGCTGTTGCATATGGAGTCAGTAAACGAAGCGGCCGGCGAAGATCTCTTTAGACACACAAGGCTGCCGGAGCAGGTTGAAGAGATAGATGGACTTACAACCAGGTACAACCTACTGCTTCGCGCTGCCGAACGCAGCCAATCACTTGATCTTGCCACTCGGGAGGAGATTAACCGGCAGCTGATTTTGGCAGAGCGAAGTTTTCTGCACGACGGCGGCCTGCCGTTCAGCCCCTGGCTGCGGTCTCTATATGCCGCATCCGATCCCTTCAGCGGCTACGCCTCCTGGATGCTCCCTGCCTATCGATACGCGATTGATGAGGGCCGAACCGGAGATGCAGAATTTATGAGTGAGCTGCATACGGCCCACGAAGAAGCACTCGACCGGCTGATCTTGAGAATAGAAGAAGCAAACGCTTTGCTTGAGGTATCGGAATAAGCCGGTATATACCATGAAAATCCAAATTTTTATGTGGGTTTTTCATGGTGATAATTTCCAAACACCATGAAAATCCAATATTTCGTGCAGGATTTTCATGGTCACACTTTCTTATTTACACAAAAAAAGCCCCGGCGAAATTATCACCGGGGCTTTTAAAATATTCGGCTATCAGCAACCGGTTTCCCCGATTAACTAATAACCATTAACCAATAACTAATTACCAAATTAAAGAGCTGTTGCAATCACAAGTGCAATCACGGCAATTAACTTCAGCAGAATGTTCAGTGACGGGCCTGAAGTGTCCTTCAAAGGATCACCAACAGTATCACCGGTAACGGTTGCTTTATGAGCATCTGAACCTTTACCGTACTCTTTACCGTCAATTGTAATTCCCGCTTCAATCATCTTCTTGGCGTTATCCCATGCACCACCTGCGTTTGCCTGGAAAATCGCCATCAGCACACCAACTACGGTTACACCTGCAAGCAGTCCGCCAAGGGCTTCTTTACCAAAGATGAATCCAACCAGTACTGGCACAAGAACGGCCATAAGTCCCGGTGTGATCATTTCACGAAGTGCTGACTTTGTAGAGATCTCAACACACTTGCTGTACTCGGCAGTGCCGTGTGCATCATCAAATGTTTTCTGATCTTCTGCCGACCACTCTTTCTGATCCACTCCTTCATTCTTTCTCATCACTGCAAGAGCAGCTTTCAGCGGAGGAATATCAGCAAACTGCCGCCGAACTTCTTCGATCATTGACTTGGCCGCACGTCCAACCGCGTTCATTGAAAGGGCAGAGAATACAAATGCAAGCATACCACCCACAAAGATACCGGCCATTACGTTGGCTTCGGAAATATCGATTGAGGTAATTCCTGCAGAGGTCATGTACGCTCCGAAAAGTGCAAGAGCTGTAAGTGCAGCAGAGCCGATCGCAAATCCTTTACCGATCGCAGCGGTTGTGTTACCTACCGCATCCAGTTTATCGGTACGCTCACGAACTTCCGGCGGAAGTTCAGCCATTTCAGCGATACCACCTGCGTTGTCAGAAATAGGTCCGTATGCATCAACAGCAAGCTGAATACCTGTATTTGAAAGCATACCTACAGCGGCAATCGCAATTCCGTAAAGTCCTGCAAGGTGGAATGATGCCATAATTGCAAACGCGATAATCAGAATCGGAATACCGGTTGACATCATACCAACTCCAAGTCCGGAGATGATGTTTGTAGCATGTCCGGTTAGTGACTGCTCAGCAATTCCAATCACAGGCTTTTTGCCAAATCCTGTGTAGTACTCGGTGATCAGGCCGATACCCAATCCTGAAAACAATCCGATGATTGTAGCAAAATACAGGCCGGTTGAAGTGTATTCAAATACACGTCCGTACAGCGGATCATTGTAGCTCCAGCTTTCCGGCAGTAACCATGAAATCAGGAAGTAAAAAATAACAGCCATCAGGATCGCCGAACCGAACTCACCGATGTTCAGAGCTTTTTGCGGATCTCCGCCATCTTCCTTCACCCGAACAAATAATGTTCCGATAATAGAGGTAAGAATACCTGTTGCTGCAAGCATCAGCGGCAGATAAACACCACTCATTCCGCCAAGTGCGGCTCCGGCATCTGCTTCAAAAATGTTAAAAAATACAGCGCCTAATACCATGGCACCGATAATTGATCCTACAAAAGATTCGAAAAGGTCGGCGCCCATACCGGCAACATCACCTACGTTATCACCTACATTGTCTGCAATTGTAGCAGGGTTCAGCGGATGGTCTTCAGGAATTCCTGCTTCCACTTTTCCTACAAGGTCGGCACCAACGTCAGCAGCTTTGGTGTAAATACCGCCACCCACACGAGCAAAAAGCGCGATGGATGAAGCACCAAATGAAAAGCCGGTAATTACGGTAATTACAAGTCCAAGTGCGGCCTGGGTTTCAGCTCCGGTAGCCTGGCTGTGCAGGTCGAATTGCCAGCCGAACAGGATAAACAGAATACTGAGGCCAAGTACACCAAGGCC
>SLAU01000230.1 GCA_007126675.1 Balneolaceae bacterium | reverse complement strand
TTCATTAATTTTTGTAGGTGTAATTTTTCCTTTTAAATCAAAATCAATGCCCAAAGGTTTTACAGTCTCTCGGATATTATGAAGTTTTTCAAGATCGGGCTCTGCGTGAATTCTATAAAAGAACGGATGATCGTTTTTGCCCGGATTTTTTTTCCGGAGGCCTTTGATATGTTTTGCCACAGTTTTATTGGCAAGAAGCATACATTCTTCAATTAACCGATGAGCAAATAAGCGTTCTTTCAGGATTACATCCACCGGCTTTCCGTTATCATCCAGAACAAATTTTGGCTCTGGTGTTTCAAAGTTTATAGAACCTTCCTGAAATCTTTTTTCGAGCAGGATATTAGCAAGAGCTTGCAAGGTTTTTAACTCTACTTCATATTTATGGCTGTTTTTGCCATCAAGAATATCCTGTACTTCGTCATACACAAACCGTTGCTTCGATCGGATTACCGTCTCTTTGATGGAGTGATTTACAACTTTCCCATTGGGTACAACCTCCATAAAACAGCTGTAAGCAAGTTTATCTTCATTTGGCCTCAGGCTGCAAAGGCCATTACTTAATCGTTCAGGCAGCATTGATATTACACGGTCTACCAGGTAAACACTTGTGCCGCGGTTATAGGCTTCCTGGTCTAATACACTGTCGCGCGGTACATAGTACGTTACATCAGCTATATGCACCCCCAGGTAGTAATTGCCATTTTCAAGGATTTTAATACTTAAACCGTCGTCAAAATCTTTCGCATCGGCCGGGTCAATTGTCAATACAACTTCTTCCCTCATATCGAGCCGGCCATCAATTTCCTTTTGCGGAATTTTATCAGGGATGTCATCCGAAAATTTTTCAACATCATCAGGGAATGCCGCTTCAAACTGTTTTTCAGCAAGAATGGATAAAACATTCGCTTCGTTGGTACCGGCTTCGCCTAAACGGTTTACAACTTTAGCCTGTGGAAATCCTCTTACATCTTTCCATTGTACCAGCGAAAAGGTAACCTTTTCATTCGGCTTAGCTCCGTTCAAGTCATCCGGATCAACAAAAAAGTCGACTCTTGATGATTGTATATCCGATTCGATGATGTACGTATTTTTAGCCTCTTCTTTTAAGGTTCCCACAAAAACGGTTCGGGCTCTTTTAACAACCTCAAGGATTTTACCCATTGGTTTATTGCTTTTTTTGTGGTAACCGGTCAGTTTCACTTTTACGGTATCATTGTCAAGAGCTGTTCCCATCTGCCGGCGGGGAATTTTAATATCCTGGTCCCTGCCCTCAACAATCACATATCCGTCTCCATGGCTTGTTACATCCAGTTTACCGGTTACAACGTTTTCATCTTCGAGGGCAACTTCATTTAACCGTACAAGATTACCTTTGGTAACCTGCACCAGGTCAATTTGTTTGAGATGGTTAACTGCCTGCTTAACCTTTCTTGATCCTTTTTTTGATTTTAAATTTAATGCATCTGTTAAAATGGGTATCGGTATCGATGCATCAGGATAAGATTTTAAAAGTTTGATAATCTGTTTTTCTACTGAACTCAGATTTTTATTACTCATATATATTGTTAGTTGTCTTTTTTAATTTCCTGCGAGCGTTTCAGTCTCTTCTTGCTCTGTGTCTTTTTCTTTTTTACCAAATAGTTTTCGGAAAGAGTTAGAAACCCTGTTCCTCAGACTTTGCCATGTATTAAACTGAAATTGAGCTTCGAGCCCTACACCGTTCATTTCCTGCGTTTGTCGCGAATCGGTTTCTGTTCGTGCTGCAAGTGTAGGGTCTTGCCTGTGGAACGCGGTAACCGAGAAGATACGATTTATTCTGTAGGTTGCACCAAGATCTCCGATGTTACTTTGCTGACCTGCAACCTGACCTTCTCTTCGAAGAATAACTCTGTCGTCAAACAAGCGAAGTGCAACATCCAGATCTACTCCAAATTGATCGCCTTCTTCTCCGGCAACCCTGTTTCGGGTCAGATTCACATCAACATCAAAAACGATGTCACTGTTCAGTAATGAATTAATCTGGTTTGAGAGCAGCGGACTGATAATCTGGCTCGATATCAATGGGTTTACCAGTGCTGTTGTACCGGTTACATTTTCACCAATACCAAAAGTTTGAGCCTGTTCGGATGGCAGGAAGTTGCCAGTTAACAGAATTGAAAATGCCTGCAATACTTTTTCATCCTCATTCTGATTTAAAGTATTGATTTGCGATGCAATTGTGGGATCTACAGTACCCTCAATTCCGGTAGGAATGTTAAAGTAAAATTCGTTTTCAACTTCAGAAATAGTGCCGCCAATTTGCAGAATAAGCTCTATTGGTACTCTCTGAAATGTTGTGATGGCAGGTAATAATGTTGAAATATCGGGCCGGGCACGATAGGAAGCAGTTACATTCAGGCTTGCGTTTTCGAGATCACCCTGCCAGCTTATATTACCGCCTTCCTGAAGCGAGAATCGTCTTGTGAAAATATCACCGGCAACAAACTGGTATTCACCATCCTGTATATCGTATCGCCCGAACATATTTACATCCTGATCCTGCAACAGAATTCTAAGCTGGCCGGTCCCAGTTGAGTTTAAAATTTCATTAGTAACCGGATCAAAAATAAGCGATACGTTTATGGGATTGTCTGCTGTAATTTGAAGATCGAGTGTAAAGAGTTCGAGGAATGTTAACTGATCCGGATCTGTGTCATTATCATTCGATATACCATTTTCATCTTCTAAGTCAATCAACCTGTCAGATACCTCATCAAAACTGTCAACAAACTGAATGAATCTTCGATCTTGTTCAAATTCGATTTCTTCTCTTAGTGGAATTGATACTCTTGAGTTTGAAGAAAGAGAAACAGTTTGAGTAGTTCTGATAAATGGATCAAAGTTTGTACCGGTTATCTGAGCTGACCCCGTTCCATACAAACTTGCAAAAAATGGCACTTCTCTGTCCTGAGGATTATTCATGAAATGGAGATTATCCAAGTCAAGGTTTAGATCCAGTATTGTTGTTGGTGAAAAATTGTCGAGATCAATTTGTCCGTAAAGTACTCCGTTTCCGCCATTACCGTCGGTTAATTCAATGTCATTAAAAAGGAGTCCATCTGTACGGTTAAAAACAAGCTCTCCGTTTAGCGTGTATCCCACATTCATGAAAACGGGTTCACCGTAAACATCTTCAATATCAAACGTAGCTGAAAAGTCGAAATCGCTTCGGCTGCCGCTGATATATCCTGAGCCAGAAGAGTTACCATGCATATCTATTACAATGTTGGGTACGATTGCTGTAACAATCCACATGTCGATTTCCCTCAGATCCGCATCAAAGTAAAAGAAGTCTTCATCCTCTTCTAAATCATCCGGTATCTTAAAGTAACCTTCAAGCCGCAGATCCTGGCCTATCCCATCGTTATTCTCTAAGTAATCGGAATATTTTTCAGGGTCGGTGTATACATGAATGTTTGTATCGAACCGATCTGTTTCGGAATTAAATACACTTTTCAGTTTTACGTCTCCTATTAT
This sequence comes from Balneolaceae bacterium, assembly GCA_007126675.1. Taxonomy (GTDB): domain Bacteria; phylum Bacteroidota; class Rhodothermia; order Balneolales; family Balneolaceae; genus SLAU01. Next base: position 3,820 of record SLAU01000230.1, on the reverse strand, counting down.
ACGACCATTTAAACGACCATCATCTACATACAGATCTCCCTGGATTGATGGGGTATCGGTTAATGAACGGGTTACAAAATCACCATTTACAATACCCGAAAATTGAACGCGCCCTCCAATAAGTTCTGATATGCGCCCAAGGTTGAAGTCCCTGATTTTGTAATCAACCGAATCTTCATAACTGCTGCTGAATGTTCCGTTGATTTCTACATGATCGTCACCGCTGGTCATTACAAATTCCCGAAGAGTTGCAGACCTGTCATCATGCAGGGTTATTTTTGGCTCACCGATATTTTTCCATTCATACGCCGTAGTTCCGATCAGCAGTTCGTCAACAATCACTTCAACTTTATCGGAAAATAAAACGGCTTCAAAAGTACTTCGGTAGGTTAATTCATCTCCCTCAATTCCAAAATTGTGTTGTACAGATATGGAGTCGTTCCGCATGCTCATGTTTACATAAGCCTCGGCAAAGTTATACCTCTCACCAATGGATATGCTGTTTCCGTTTACCTGGAAATCTAAGCGGCTATCTTTGCGAAGTGTTTCCGTGTAGTTAAAAGTACCGGAAAGGGTGGAGTTCAATCCTTTAATTTCATTGTCTTCATACAAAAACTCGTTATCACTTATTGTTGAGGAAATTGAAAGTGAGCGGTTCGTTGCAGTTGCAGAAGCTGATATCTGAGCATTACTTTTTAGTTTAGGCATTTCAGGTAAATAGTGCCTCAGTAATTCAAGGTCCCGAATTCGTATTTGAGTGTTTAAATCAAGACTCAAATCGGGATCAAGATCTTCAATTTCAGACTCGAACAAGCCAGCCAGAAGTTCATCATCAAATATAATTTCATCGGATATCCTGTCGCGGAAATAAGTAAGCCAGTGAACTCCAAGATCTGCGATTAAACTTGGCTTAATTGAACCGGATAATTCAGCATCAAAAAAAGAGCTGGTAAAGCGAAGAGTACGTGTATCGTTTTCTGGTGAATCGATATCGAAATAAAGCTGATGCGGACGCAATTCTTCTCCATCAATCATTGCTTCAGTCATTTCAACACTTAACCTGCCGAAAATATCATCTATGGTTCGTCCCTGCATATTGAGCGAGTAACGCCCGGTAAGTGTTGCATTCTGAAATGGTAAATCCGAAAGATATTCTGTTATATGCAGGTTACTGACACTTCCGTCACTTACAAGATTCAATTGATTATCATCAATCACAAAATTTCCGCTGCTGGCGATTTCTGAATCTTCTAAATCAATCCAGCCGTTATAGTCTACTTTACTTGCTAAATAATTGATTTCGGCCACGGCCCGTGTGAAGGCGTGATCATAAATTTTACCATCCCGCAGATGTATAGATGCCGATACATCAGCGTCTCTGTCGAAACCTTTTCCGCGGGCTGTTAAAAGACCTGAGAATAAGCTTTGCCGCGTTGTGTCTTTAAGAAAAGGAGTGATATTCAAAGAATCTGCCTGAAGTAAAAATTCATACTCTGGCTTGTCAAGGTATCCAATTTCACCATCAAAATAGAGATCACCTGCCGCAGTTTGAAGGTCCAGATTTGCAAGGGTTTTATTTAAACCGCCGGAAATATTACCCCGGATGAGTGAATTGTCAAGGCCTGACAAGTTAAAATCGAATTGATTGTGCTCGGCTAACCAGTTTAATTCTTGCTGATTTAAAACAAGGTTTTCAAGCTGAATGTCATATTCAAAATTGCTGTCAGTAACATTTTTCAGCAGACCCTCTGCAAGTATTGATGAATCTCCGTAATAAAGCTCAAATCGGTTGAGCCATAATGAATCGAGTGTGCCATTAAGCAATGATCGCAACTCTAAATCATAAGGTGGAAAGTCAGAATCCGGTACAAAACTTTTGATCGTTTTTGATGGCAGCACAGCTCTTTGCAAATCAATCCTGTAATTAGCGATTGATGCCTGCTCCCTGAAATTTTCAGAGAAGATATCTACCGGTGTTGCCTCTCCATTAAACTGAACATTTGCCATGGCAGATTCAAACTCAAAACCGTTTAACTCAAGGTATCTTCCGTCGTTAAAAAATTGTCCTCTTATGTTCACTGTCTCATGCTCACTATCCGGTATAAAAGCTGAAAAATCGTTCAGATCAATAAAAAACTGATTAATTTCATTTTCGAAGAGGAGTGAGGTATTAATATCCTCGATGGTTAAAGGACTTTTTAAACCGGCAGCCGTTGGCAGTTCTATACTTTCATCGGCATGCAATTTTCCATTGTTGATTGTTATGAGCGGAGCATAAAAGTGGAACTGTTTAAAAAACGGCTCTTCATCTGAAATTGCTCTTGGTTCAGCTTCAGGATCAGTTTGTTTAAAAATTGAGGCAAGGGTTAATGTGTCATCCTTACTGGATAATCTTACAACAGGCTCATTAAGATCAAAAGTTAACACCTGGATATTCTTTCGGGCAAGCTCCCATAAATTAACGGATAATGCCAAACTGCTTAATTCGAGCTCAGGTATATCATTGTTTCCAGGGCTGTAAAATTCAACTTCATTCAATTCTGCTCTGAAAGGCAAAAAACCACTGACAGACTCAACCTTTAATTCACCTTCAAAGTTTTTGTTGAACGAATCGGTAAGTTGCCCCTTTATGTAATCTTTACTAACAGGCAGTTGAAGGGCTGAGAGTGTTAATCCTGCAATAACTACAGCAGTAGCCAGCAAGACACCAACAGATGTCCAGAAAAATTTCCAAAGGGTATAAATTAATCTGTATATCAACGTACTACTTTAGTTATAGATAATGAGCAATTTTATTCCAGGCAGTTTTTACAGCTTCATCAGATGTAACTGTTACGACTGATGGTTGTTGCCATTCTTTTAATAAAACAAACCGCAGATGATTTTCGGTTCTTTTTTTATCCGATTGCATGAAATGTATCAGTTTAATAACGTTTAAATTGTCCTTATTGATATTAAAGCTGTACAAATCACGAAATCTCTCAATTTTTTCGGGATTTAATTTACTTCCCGAAAGATTTGAAAGTTCAATTGCTGCCAGCATACCTAAAAATACAGCTTCACCATGACTGATTTTATTGAAATCGTATGCTTTTTCGAGTGCGTGTGCAAAGGTATGTCCAAAATTTAACCACGCTCTTTTTCCGCCTTCAAACTCATCCTGCCTCACAATCCGTGCTTTTATCCCGGCGCATTTCGTAATTAATTTAATCAGTGTATCGGGATCTTCGGTGGTAAACTTTTTAGAAAGAAAGAATTCAGCTTCATCAAAGATGGAGTTGTCTGCAATTGCACCGTACTTTAGTATTTCGCTTAGTCCGTTTATCCACTCTTTGGCGGGCAGGGTTTGCAGAAAATCAATTTCAGAAATTACCCTTTGCGGCGCATAAAATGATCCGATTAAGTTTTTTCCGGTTTCATGATTAATTCCGGTCTTTCCGCCGATTGAACTGTCAACCATAGCAAGCAATGTAGTAGGGATATGAACAAGCGGAATTCCCCTCAAAGCAGATGAAGCTATAAATCCGGCAAGATCACCGGTAATGCCTCCGCCAACTGCTATTAAGTGTGCGTTACGATGAACACCTTTCTCTAATAAAAAATCGAGGCCTTTCTTCCACCATTCAACCGACTTACTGGCCTCACCCTGAGGAATCTGCAGCAATTCAAAATTTTGTCCGGCGGCTTTTAATGCTGATCTGACTCTTTCAGAGTGGTATTTCCATGCATTTTCATCCGCAAAAACAAAACAGGTAGTTGTATCTTTATCTTTGAAATATGATGTAAGTTCCCCGGTCAGAATATTTTGTCCGGTAACTAC
>SLAU01000309.1 GCA_007126675.1 Balneolaceae bacterium | reverse complement strand
TGAAGCAGAGAAGCTCTCTGGATTATTTTTTAGTCAGGATGCTGATCTTGCTGCTCGTCTTTGAAGGCTTTCCAGTAATGCATCGAATCCGCGCTGCCTGATTATGCTCTGGAACTGCCGGTTATATGATTCTGCTGTAGACACATTATCTACCCAAAAATCAGTTACCACCCAATCGCCGTCTTTTTTCTTTAAATCATAGTCGACAGGGGTTCGTACATTTTCGAGCTGTGCAGTGGTTTTTACGTGTGCACTATTGTTCTCTACTTTTATATCGTTGTAGGTCACTTCCGCACGATAAATGTCAAGTCTGTTCAATGAATTATCCCGGATAATTGTAGCAAAAAGTGAAACAAACTCTTCTCTTTGTTCTTCAGATATTTCGTCATACGTATTACCCAGTGCATGCTGAGCCATTGCACCAAAGTCTATTACGCCATTTATAATATCCTTGAGTTGATTTCTTTGCTCCTGGGTGTATTCTGTTTCTTTGGGGCCAAGCAGTTCTTTAATTTCAGCATCACGCTCATCAAGCATATTTCGTATTTCCTGCTCTTCAGGTTGTGCTGCAAAAGCAAATGCAGTTAGTGCAGTATAAAAGAATATGGAAGTTAGTAATTTCTTCATGTCAAAATATTTAGTTTGCGCCGAGTTGACTTATTGGAATCCCGGCAGTTTTATATAGCGCTGCAATTCTTTTATTCAGATCAAAGGTATTTTGTTTCATCTTTAATCGAAGTTCCAGCTCATTTTGTACTGCGTCAAGTAAATCCTCTACATCTCCAAAACCAATGTCGTAGTTCAATTGTTCGTGACGCACCCAATTTCGTGCAATAGTAAGAGATTCTTCGTTCTGGCGAATACGTACTTCAGCAACTCTTGCTTCACGATATTTATCATTCAGTTCCAGAACAATCCCGTCTGTCAATGCATCTCTAAGATCGTTAACACGTCTGTACTCAATATCAGCCCGCTCAATGGATGATCTCATAGATGAAAAGTTCAGATTTTGACGGATACCAAACCCGACCCCTGCATTTGCAAAGTTGGTATTGTTAATTATAAAGGGATTTGTTTGTCTGGGACGGTTTGGTGTGTTTGCATAGCTTGCAGTAATTCCCAGAAATAACACCGGATATTGTTGAGCACGAACAGCTTCCGTACTTTTTTTAAGTGCATTAATGCCTTGTTCTACGCCCCTTAATTCCGGTCTGTCACTCATCGCTAATTGCTCATAAAACTCATAGCTTTCCAGCTCAAAAGGAACAGGATCTAAGAATCTTTCTGCGGGAATATATTTGGTTTGGGTACCATCATTTAAAATATAACTCCAGATTCTCTCAATTGAGTTTACGCTCTGTTCTACTTCCGTTATTTGAACTTCAAATTCAGCTTTAAACATTTCAAACTTAAATACATCCGACTCTTTCAAATTGGGATCACCATCTTCTCTCATCTGCTCAATTTGCCTTTCAACTCTTCGAATCTGGTCTTTGGCATCAACAAGAATTCTTTCAATTTCCAATGCAAGCAAATAGCTGAAATACAGTTCAAAGAGTTGAAGTTCAACTTCAGCTTTAGCAGCGTCAAAACGAAACGCTTCTGCACGAGCACCGGCCTCTGCTGCATTTATCGCTTTTCTTACCGCACCCCAGCTATAAACAGGCTGAACAGCATTAATCTCTGCTCGCGTGAAAATTGCCCAATCTTCCCAGTCGTTTTCGAGATTTGGATCGAGATACATTTCTCCGGATGGGCGACCTTGAGGGCTTTTCACACCCGGCACAACTCCATGCGTTGTATTTAATTCAAATCTTGGGAATATTCTCTGTGATCGTGCCTGACGGGCTCTGTTTTCGGCAAGATCAACGGACCGGTTTTCGTACGATACCTGGCCTGATTTTTCTAATCCCCTTTCAATAAATTCATTCAGGTTTACTGTAAGAGTATCCTGTGCGGTTGCAGATAAGCTAAGCAGAGAAAGTATCAGTGCTGCAAGTGAAAGTGTTCGTAGAATCATATTCTATAAATGGAGTTTTAATTTGTACGAAGCAACGTAACAATCAAAACTTTATTTAAAAAATAAAAGCCCTGACATCAGCCAGGGCTTTTTAAATTAAAGCGGAGGGAGAGGGATTCGAACCCCCGGAGACCGTGAAGCCTCAACGGTTTTCAAGACCGCCGCATTCGACCACTCTGCCATCCCTCCTACACAATCTTTAAAGATACCAGTTATTAAACTTCTTTTCACCTGTTTGAACTAACTTATTTAAACAGGTTTTTAGTATCAGCTTAAGTGTCTTTCAGCGCTTGCGCACCGGACACAATTTCGGAAATCTCAGTAGTAATTGCACTTTGCCGTGCCTGGTTGTATTTAAGCTTTAGCTCCTGAAGCAGTTCTTTAGCGTTTTCAGTCGCATTATCCATAGCAGCCATACGTGCACCCTGCTCAGCGGCATTCGAATCCAATACTGCTCTCCACAATTGCATTACCAGGTAAACGGGTAATAGTTTTTCCAGAATTGAGTCAGGGTCCGGTTCATATATATACTCACCTGTGGCTTCAAATTCTGATTTTCCCTCAGAAAGCAGTTTTTCCGGATTAATGGGTAAAACCTGCTCAACAATTCTGTTCTGTGCAATTACAGTTTTAAACTCGTTAAATGAAATTAGAACCTTGTCGTAGTTTTCTTCAGTGAATTCAGAAATTACGTTTTGCATGATTTCTGCTGCATGATCATACTGCAGGTCATCAAAGAAACCGGGATGCCGTTCAACTATGTTATATCCGCGCTTACTAAAATATGCACCGGATTTTTTCCCGATTGTGATCAGGTCTAGTTTACCTTGTTCGATAAAATCTGAATATTCATTTTGCAGCGTGCCTTCAACAACTTTAAACAGGTTATTGTTAAAACCACCGCAAAGTCCTTTATCGGATCCTACAACTATCATAGCAACCCGGTTTACTTCTTCCGGATTTCGCAGCAGTTTATGATGCGATGTATTTATTGATACAAGCCGGGCAACAATTTCGCGCATTTTATTGGCATAAGGCCGGGTTGATTTCATTCTGCCTTGTGCTTTTCGCAACTTTGCAGCCGCCACCATTTTCATGGCTTTGGTAATCTGTTGCGTATTGTTAACAGACGAAATCCTGTTTCGTATATCCCGTAAGTTGGCCATCAGTTATGCTTCGATTGTGGCTAAGATTTGATCAATTGTGCTTTGTGCTGCTTCAACCAATTCATTTCCAAATGTATCATCCAGCACACCAGAAGCAGCAAGATTTTCCATTTTCTTGTTGTATTTCACATAAACAGTTTCCAGGTACATATTCTCAAACTCCTGAATCTTATCTACCGGTAGCTGATCTAACAAACCTTCACTGTTAATTTTCAGCAAAGCGATTTGCTGTTCAACAGGAAGAGGTTTGTATTCGCCCTGTTTCATCAATTCAACTGTACGCTCTCCGCGTTTTAGCTGCCTTTGTGTGGCGGCGTCAAGGTCTGAGCCAAATTTCGCAAATGCCTCGAGCTCACGGTACTGTGCAAGATCAAGCTTCAATGTACCTGAGAGTTTTTTCATCGACTTAACCTGGGCGGCACCACCTACACGGGAAACCGAAATACCAACATCAATTGCCGGACGAATACCGGAGTTAAAAAGGTCGGTATCCAAAAAGATCTGACCGTCAGTAATTGAAATTACATTGGTTGGTATATATGCTGATACGTCGCCCGCCTGTGTTTCAATAACAGGAAGTGCTGTTAATGAGCCGCCACCCTTAAGTTTTGGCTTAAGCTCCTCCGGCACATTGTTCATTAATTTGGCCACATTATCGTTATCAATAATTTTCGCAGCTCTTTCAAGAAGCCGGCTGTGCAGGTAAAAAACATCACCGGGATATGCTTCACGGCCAGGAGGACGTTTCAGCAAAAGCGAAAGTTCACGATATGCAACAGCTTGTTTGGATAGATCATCGTAAATAACGAGTGCATGACGACCGGTATCTCTGAAAAATTCTCCGATAGCCGCTCCGGCAAAAGGAGCAATGTAACGCATAGGAGCAGATGAACTTGCAGGAGCAGAAACAACCACGGTGTAATCCATTGCACCATATTCGTTTAAAATATTTACAATATTTGAAACGGTTGATCCTTTTTGCCCAACTGCAACATAGATACAAAATACAGGCTTATCCGTATTCTGTGTTTCTCTTTGATTGATAATCGTATCAATAGCAACGGCAGTTTTACCTGTCTGGCGGTCACCAATGATCAATTCACGCTGGCCCCGGCCAATTGGTATTAACGAGTCAATCGCTTTAATACCTGTTTGCAAAGGTTCGGATACAGGTTCACGGTAAATTACACCGGGAGCTTTTCGCTCGAGGGGTACCTCAATAGTTTCACCGGCTATAGCTCCCTTTCCGTCAAGTGGCCTACCAAGCGGATCAATTACACGGCCCAAAACTCCATCACCTACTCGCAGCGAAGCAATAGATTTCGTTCTTCTAACCGTATGGCCTTCCTGAACAACATTTGGTGAACCAAATAGCACGATACCAACATTATCTTCTTCAAGGTTCAGTACCATTCCCCGAACTGCGTTACCATCATTATCAAGGGAATCGGGTAACTCAACTAATTCTCCGGCCTGAACTTTTGAAAGCCCATATACACGTGCGATACCATCTCCTACTTCGAGAACAGTACCGGTATCATAAACTTCGGCTTTACCATCAAATCCGGTTAGTTGTTTTCGTAATATTGCAGATACTTCGTCTGGTCTTACTTGACTCATGCTAATTCAATAATTTTTTTAATTGGCAGCATTAGCTGCAAACTTGTTCTTAAGCTGGCTGATTTTATGTTTTACAGTACCGTCTATAACGGTATCATCAATGCGTACAGCCATTCCGCCACGCAGCGATTCGTCCCTGTTAAATTTTAACTGAACTTTTTTTCCTGTGCTTTTTTCAAGAGAGTTTGAAAGAGATTTCAGGTGTTCATCAGACAGATCGTATGCTGCATAAACTCCTACATCTATAATCCCCTTGTGTTCGTTATATAGCTCCAAAAAACTTTTGCTTGTCGGCAATAGTAAGCTTTCTCTTCCTTTATCCAAGAGTAATTTTATAAGTATAAAAGTCTCTTCACGCACATGATTTTTAAAAATTGATGTTAAAGCTTTACGCTTAACATCTCTTTTAATAATCGGGCTTTTCAGGAACAGAACAAGATCTCTGGATTCAGATATAGTATTATAAACCGTTTCCATATCTGATTTGATCTCTTCCAGAATATCGCGCTCAACTGCAGATTGTAACATTGCACCTGCGTAGCGCCGTGCCGCTTTTGTACTCATTTATTACACCTTTAATTCTTGGATAAATCTTTGATAAAGTTGTCGACAAGTTTTTTGTTTTTCTTTTCGTCGAGTTCAGAATCAATAATTAATGAAGCAGACTTAATCGCCAGTTCAGCAACTTCGTTGCGAAGTTCTGTAAGTGCGCGCTTTTTTTCCTGCTCTATGGTTCTGCGGGCATCATCAAGAATTTTAGCCGCATCACTTTTGGCTTTTTCGATCTTCTCGGTACGCAGAATTTCTGCATCTTCAAGCGCTTCTTTTCGAACTTTCTGCGCCTGAATCTCAGCCTCTTTTAATGCTTTTTCGTTGTCTCTCGAAATTTCCTCTGCTTTGGCAAGTGCTTTTTCTGCAGCCTCCAGGGAGTCTTTAATTCTTGTCTCCCTGTCGCTAAGTGCCTTCATTATTGGAGGCACCGCAAATTTTGCCATAAGGTAGAGGAAAACCACCATTGAGATAAGCACCCAAATGGCGTATCCGGTATCAAACGAAAAAAGCGCGTTTGCAAAATAGATCATTTTGCTCCGTAATCTATACGGTTATATTGAGCGCCAAAAGCACACAAACAATCGCTGTAAACAGTGCAACACCTTCGATAAATGCGGCTGTAAGAATCATAGCTCCGCGAATGTCGCCTGCTGCTTCCGGCTGACGTGCAATGCTTTCTACAGCACTTTTTCCAATCCAGCCAATTCCAAAAGCTGCTGCAAAAGCTACAACTCCTGCTCCGATTCCTGCTGCTAAGAATGCCATTTCCATATTTATTACCTATTTGTTTTTATTTATGATTTAGATTTATCAGACCTCTACATCAGCTGTAGTTGCAACTGAAGATTCATGGTCATCGTGATGATGCTCTTCAACCGCCATACCGATAAATACAGCCGACAGAAGAGTAAATATATATGCCTGTAATAAGGCGATAAATGCTTTTAGTATGTATAGCAGTGCAGTTAAACTAACCCAAAATACACTGCTGCTTGCACCGATAGCCACTCCGAAAATGTCAACAAAAATGAATATGAGCCCGAGAATACAAACAATCAGAATTTTTCCGGAAAGCATATTTGCAAAAAGACGAATGGCAAGTGCAAATGGCTTTGTGAATAAGCCAAGAATTTCGACCGGGGTTAATATCAGCCACATCGCGGGGTGCACACCCGGGAATTTAAATACGTGCTCCCAGTGATCTTTTGAACCATTAAACTGAGTTATGAAAAAGGTTATTCCGGCAAGTATTGCAGTTGCAGTAATATTGGCTGTTGGTGATACTCCCCAGGGAAATAACCCAAACAAGTTCATGAACGAAATTACCATGAACACAGAAAAGAGATAGGGAACGAATTTTTCGTATTTATTGCCCGGAATAAATTCTTTTGCGATGTGATCGCGAATAAAAATAAAGAAGACTTCAAATAAATTTTGACCTGTTCCCTTCGGCTCAGTTTTTGCTCCGGGGCCGCGTTTATATTTTGAGCCGGCCCAAAAAGTAATGATCAGAGTAATCAATATACCAAACCATACAAATATAAGGTGCGAAGTAATTGAAAAATCCATGGAGATAACAGCACCATCCTCTGCACGAACTAATGCACCATCCTCCCTGGTAAACTCTCCCGACTCTAACGCAGCATTCGTACTGCTGTAAAAATACCAGTCCCCTTCTACAAGTAATATCCTGGGTAAGTAAATCTTTTGATTTAGAACTTCAAAATAGTCATGAGCAACAACTTTACCCATTACATCAATGATACTCTCCTCATCGTCTGTTGCGTTAGCTTCAACTGCCAGCAAAGATGGGTTATGGGCCAGTAAAAAAATAAAAGTCAGTGCAAACAGGCGCAGGTTTAGCCGCATTTTATTGTTATGGAGTATCTGTTAGTTCTCGAGTTTTTGATTAAGTAAAATCACTTCGTTTACAGAATGGAAAATATAAGAAATTATGAAACTAACAGTAAAGCTAAATTCATCTAAATTTGT